>JACCTQ010000121.1 GCA_013812265.1 Actinomycetota bacterium | reverse complement strand
GAGCCGCTTGCCAGCCGCATTCCGGCCTCCGAGCTCTTTCGCCTGGCCGAGATACTCGACGGCGCTGGGTTCGCCTCGCTTGAGGTGTGTGGAGGAGGCGTCTTCGATGCTGCTGTGCGTCGCGGCGTCGAGAGTCCCTGGGAGCGCATTCGCGCGCTCAACGCGCGTACCCGCACGCCTCTGGGCCTCGCCCTCAGGGGTCGATTCCTGGTTGGCTCGCGCCCCGTCGGCGGGGACTTCGCACGCCGATTCGTGTCCTCGGCAGCAGAGAACGGCATCGAGATCTTCCGCTTGCACGATCCCGTCAACGACGTCTCGAATCTGCGCGAGGCGGGAGAGGCGATCGTCGCGGCCGGCCGCGAGTTCCACGCGGGCCTCGTGTACGGATCGGGCTACGCGGGCGAGATCGAGGCTCTGCTGGAGCAGGCTCGGCGGCTGCCCGACCTCGGGGCGACCCGTGTTCTCGTGCACGACCCGTCCGGATCCCTGGAGCCTGCCCGCGCCCACGAGCTCGTGGCGGCATTGCGCGAGACGAGCGGCCTTCCGGTCGGGATCTATTCGCAGGGAGCCGGCGGCAACGCACTCGCCGCGGCCCTCGAAGCGGCTCGCGCGGGCGCCGACCGGATCGCCTGCGCGGTTTATCCCGTGGCGCTCACGCTGCACCGCGTGTCGGGGGAGGGGCTGGCGCAGGCCCTCGCCGGCCTGGAACTCGGCACCGGGGTCTCCGTCGACGTGCTTTGGCGTGCCTCCGAGCTCGTGGACGAGCACATCGGAGACGAGCCTGTGACCCGGATCGCCCCGCGCATCGCCGTGCGGGCCGCCGAGCACCGGCTTCCTGCCGGTCTCGTCGCAGCGCTCGACGCGCAGCTCCGCGCCCAGGCGGCAGCCGATCGCATGGACGAGGTCCTCGATGAGCTGAGACGGATCCGGGAGGAGGTCGGCTGGCCGCCTCTCGCCGCCCCGATCGGCCAGATCCTTGCCTCGCAGGCCCTCATTCACGTCCTCTCTGCTACGCGGTACGAGCTCCTTGTGGACGAGTTGCGCGAGCTGCTCGAAGGTCGCTACGGAGACCCTCCGGGGCCGATCGACACGACCGTGCGGCGCGCGGCCGACCTCCTCTCCGAGGATCTTGGCACGTCGGAGCAGGCTCCCGATCTCGAGGAGCTGCGCTCGCAGGCCGCCGGGCTGGCTGCGAGCGAAGAGGAACTCTTGCTGCTGGCGCTGTTCGGCGACGAGGCGGCTCCTCTCCTTCGCTCCATCCGGGCCCGCGGTGGTGAGGAGACCCTCGAGTCGAGTGGAGTGGAGCGGACGAGGGCGGACCAGATTCGAGAGGTCGTACGGATCGTGCAGGAATCCGGGGTTGCCGAGCTGACGGTGGAGGAGGCCGGGATTCGCGTCTCCGTGAGGCGAACCGACGAGGGAGCGGAGCCCACCGGGCTCGTCACGGAAGGGCCCGGAGCGGAACCGATGCCCCTGCCGTCCCGCGACGGGCTGATTCGGGTCGAGGCGCCGATGGTAGGGACGTTCTACCGAGCTCCGGAACCGGGCGCCGCTCCTTTCGTGGAGGAAGGCGCCACCGTCGTCCCGGGCCAGACGCTCTGCATCCTCGAGGCGATGAAGCTCATGAACGAAGTGAAGGCGGAGGCGGGCGGCATGGTCCGGGCGATCCACGTGAGAAATGCCGACCCGGTCGAGTTCGGCCAGCTGCTGTTCGAGCTGGAGCCACTCGTCGTCCGACCGGTAGACGCGCTGTGAGATGTTCTCCAGAGTCCTGATCGCGAACCGTGGGGAGGTCGCGGTCCGTGTCATCCGCGCGCTCCACGAGCTGGGCGTGGAGGCCGTGGCCGTGTACTCCACCGCCGACAGCGACTCGCTGCACGTTCGTCTTGCCGACCGGGCGGTTTGTATCGGCCTACCGCCGGCGTCCGCGAGCTACCTGCGGATCCCTTCCTTGATCGCGGCCGCGACGACGACCGGCTGTCAGGCGGTTCATCCCGGCTGGGGGTTCGTCGCCGAAAGCCCCGCTTTCGTCCAGGCCTGCGTCGAGAACGATCTCGTGTTCGTCGGGCCGAGCGCCGACACCATGGCCCGGATGGGAGACAAGGCGGTCGCGAAGACCGAGGTCGCGCGCGCAGGCGTCCCACTCGTGCCCGGTACCGAGCGCGCCGGCACGCCTGGCGAGGTTCGGTCGGCGGCGGAGGAGCTGGGATACCCGGTGCTGCTCAAGGCGACCGCCGGCGGCGGGGGTCGCGGCATGCGACTGATTCAGACGCCCGAGGAGCTCGAGACCGCTTTCGGGAGTGCGTCGGCGGAGGCCGAAGCGGCGTTCGGCGACGGCGGCCTGTATCTCGAGAAGGCCGTCGTTCCGGCCCGGCACGTCGAGGTGCAGGTGCTGGCCGACGGGTACGGAGGCGTCCTCACGCTGGGCGAGCGGGAGTGCTCGATCCAGCGCCGGCATCAGAAGCTCATCGAGGAGTCGCCGTCTCCGGCGCTCTCGCCCCCTGTGCGCGAGGAGATGGAGGCGGCCGCCGAGCGGGCGTGCCATGCGATCGATTACCGAAACGCCGGAACCTTCGAGTTCGTCCTGGCCAGGGACGGCTCGTTCTATTTCATCGAGCTGAACGCGCGTCTCCAGGTCGAGCATCCCGTCACGGAGCTCGTGACCGGCGTCGATCTCGTCCGGGAGCAGCTTCGGATCGCAGCCGGCGAGCCGCTCGAGAGCACCGGTCGCGCCGAGCGGCGCGGGCACGCTGTCGAGGTTAGGATCAACGCCGAGGATCCGGCGCGGGACTTCGCGCCCGCGCCCGGTCGGATCGAGCGTCTGCGCCCACCGCTTGGCCCCGGTGTGCGCTTCGACACACACGTGGAGCAGGGCACCGTCGTCTCGCCGTACTACGACTCGTTGCTCGGCAAGGTGATCGTGTGGGACGCCGACCGCCCGTCGGCGATAGCACGCTGCATACGCGCGCTCCGGGAGCTCGACATCCAGGGGATTCCGACGACCCGCGATTTCGCCATCGACGTGCTGCGGAGCGAGGAGTTCGCGTCGGGTCGCTATTCGACCAGCTACCTGAGCGAGCACACGACCGGCCGGGCCGGCGCTCTCACCCTCTCATGACCCAGGGCAGACGCGCCGCGCGCAGGACAGCCCTCTTTCTCCTCTATCAGTGGGACGTCACCGGACAGCCGCTCACGTCGTTGTACGAGGGTGACGTCGATGCCTTCGCCCAGGAGACGGCCGAGGCCGTCGCGCGCGAGGCTGGGCGGCTCGACGAACGGATCAGCGCCACGGCGCAGGGCTGGACAGCTGACCGGCTGGGTGCCGTGGAGCGAAACGTGCTCCGCATCGCGATCCACGAGCTGGAGGGAGGCAGTGTGCCGGCAGAAGTGGCAATCAACGAGGCGGTCTCGCTTGCGAAGCGCTATGCCTCGGATGACGCCGGCAGGCTGGTGAACGGGATTCTCGGACGGATCCAGCGAGAGAAGGCTGCGTGACCGAGCCCGACTCGCTGCAGCGGGCCGAGGAGTTGCTCTCCCGCCTCGAAGAGACGCGTGCCGAGCTCGGCAAGGTGTCGGCCGAGGGCAACGCGGATGCCGCGATCGGGATCCTGGCGGAGCTCGCGGAGATTGCCCGTCAGGTCGAGATGGAGCTGGAGCGGGCGAAGCGAGAGGCCGATGCCGGCGAGTCCTGACGAGCTCCGAGAGCTCGTCGAAGAATACCTAGAAGACCTAGGTTTATCGCCCGAGCTGGGGCAGCTCGCTGCCGTGGCTCGATATGCATTGGACGGCGGCGGCAAGCGCATCCGGCCGCTCCTCTGCCTGGCGACGGGCGAAGCGGTCGGAGTGGAGCCTCGTTCCCTGCTGCCCGCTGCGGCTGCGCTCGAGCTCGTGCATACGTTCTCGCTCGTGCACGACGATCTGCCCGCCCTCGACGACGACGCCTTCCGCCGCGGCCGGCCGAGCGTTCATGCCGAGTTCGGCGAAGCCACCGCCATCCTCGCCGGCGACGCCTTGCTGGCGGAGGCCTTCCGACTCGCCCTCACGTATTCGTCCCCGCAGGTGGCCCGCGAGCTCGCCCAGGCGACGCTCGGGATGATCGGGGGTCAGTACATCGATGTCCGTGGAGAGACGGGCGACGTGCTCGCACTCCATCGTCTCAAGACCGGTCGGCTGTTCGCGGCTTGCATCGGCTGTGCGTTGTGGGTGGCCGAGGTGCCTCAGGCCGACCAAGCCGGGTGGCGCCGGTTCGGCGACCAGGTGGGCTTGCTCTTTCAGGTGGTCGACGATCTGCTCGACGGGGACGGGTATGCCCGGGAGCACGGGCCTGAGCAGGCGCGCGCACTCGCGGACACGACCGCCGAGCGCGCCGCCGCGCTGCTCGACACGTTTCCGGCTGACACGTCCATCCTGGCCGCGATCGTTTCGACCCTTAGCACGCGGGTCTCCTGACACTACGCTTTCGAGGTGGGAACCAAGAAAAGGCTGGACGTGCTCCTCGTGGAGCGGGGCCTCGCCGAGAGCCGCGCGCAGGCGCAGTCCCTCGTCATGGCGGGGTTGGTGCACGGGTACGCCAAGGCGGGGACTCAGGTCGAGGCTTCTGCTCCGCTCAGCGTCGAGAGGCCGCCTCCGTTCGTCTCCCGCGGCGGTCAGAAGCTGGCGCACGCCCTCGACGCGTTGCGCATCGACGTGCGGGGGAAGGCCTGTCTCGACATCGGCGCCTCCACGGGCGGGTTCACCGACTGCTTGCTCCAGCGCGGTGCAGCGCGGGTGATCGCGCTCGATGTCGGATACGGACAGCTCCATTCTCGCTTGCGGTCGGACTCGCGGGTCACCGTGCTCGAACGGGTGAACGTACGTGTCGTGGGGGAGCTGCCATTCGCGCCCGAGCTGCTCACGTGTGATGTCTCCTTCATCAGCGTGCGGAAGGCGCTGCTGCCCGCGCTCCGGCTCGCGGCGCCGGGCTGGCAGGCGCTGGTGCTCGTCAAGCCTCAGTTCGAGGCGGGCCGCGCCGAGGTGGGCCGGGGCGGGGTCGTGCGCGACCCGAGCGTGCACCGGGACGTCCTACGGGCGGTGGCCGAGGCGGCCCTCGGCTGGGGTGCGGCCACCGTGGCAGTCGTAGACTCGGGCCTGCCGGGACCAAAGGGCAATCGTGAGTTCTTCCTCCATCTCGTCGCGGAGGGTTCCCCAGAGCTTCCGAGCGAGCTCGACCGCTGGATCGATGTCGCAGTCAGCTGAACCCATACGCCGGGCCACGCTGATCACCCACGGCAAGCCGGAGACGATCGGCCCCGCGCTCGCGCGCGTGGAGGCCCTCGCCCGGGCGAGCGGTGTCACGCTCTCACTGCCCGAAGATGAGCTCGACAAGCACGGTCGCGACCAGGCCGCCGGCGACCCGGACTCCCCGGACATCGGGATCGTCCTCGGCGGTGACGGGACGATGCTTCGCGCCCTCCAGCGATTTCTGGGGACATCCGTCCCGGTGATCGGCGTCAATTTCGGCACGATCGGCTTCCTCACGGCGATCCGGCCCGACCGCCTGGAAGAGGATCTTCGCCGCGTGTTCGCTGGCGACCTCCAGGTCGTGGAGCTACCCACCCTCGAGGCGGACGTGGGCGGGATAAGGAGGACGGCGGTGAACGATGTCGTGGTCACGAGCGCGACCCTCGGCCGCATGGTCGAGCTCGACTGGTCCGTGGGGGGCGAGCACCTCGGACGTCAGCGGTGTGACGGCGTCATCTCGGCCACGCCTGTCGGCTCGACGGGCTACAACCTCTCGAACGGCGGCCCCGTCATGGTCTGGGGTCTCGATGCGATGGCCGTGACCTTCATCGCGCCCCACTCCCTCGACGCCCGCCCACTCGTCGTTCCGCGCAGCCGCGACCTGGCCGTCGTGAATGCGACCCCGGACGTGGCCGTGAGCGTGCTGGCCGACGGCCACGAGGTCAGCCGCGTGGACCCGGGCGGCCGAGTCGACGTGCGGCTGGGCGCCCTGCGAAGCAGGCTTGCGACTCTGCCCGAGTCGACCTTCTTTACCCGCTACCGGGAGACGTTCGCGACGTGACGTCGTCGAGCCGGCGGCGGTGCTGGTAGGAGCGAAGGTGCTGCGCAGGCTGCGCATCGAGAATCTCGTCCTCATCCGCGAGGCCGAGCTGGAGCTGGGTCCGGGGCTGACTGCCATCACCGGCGAGACCGGCGCCGGCAAGACGATCCTTGCCCAAGCGATCGGGCTTCTGCTCGGCGTGAAAGGAGAGGCCGGCTTCATCGGCGCGGATGCCCCTGAGGCGTACGTGGAGGCCGAGCTCGACCTCCCCGACGGCCTCTTCGAGGAGGACGGGCTCCAGGCGCTAGCCGAGCTTCGCCCGGAGGGCGAGGACTGGATCGTTCTTGCGCGCCGGATCTTTCCGGACGGCCGAACGCGGGCCTACGCGTGGGGAAGAAGTATCGCGCGGGAGGACCTGGCGGCGGTCGCGGAGCGGCTGATCGCCATGTCCGGCCAGTTCCAACAGCGGCGTCTTGCACAACCGGCCTACCACCTGGATGTTCTCGACGCGTTCGTGGGCGAGGAGCAGCTGCGTCGCCGTCGCGACCTTCGGCGCGCGTGGCAGGAGCTCCTTGCGGCGCGCCGTCAGCACCAGGAGATCGCCGAGGACGCTACCCGGGCGCGAGCCCGCATCGACGAGCTCCGTGCCCTTGCGGACGACACCGCGGGGCTGGGCTCGGAGACGGAGGACGTCCTCCGCGGAGAACGGGAACGGGTGCGGCGGACAGCCGAGCTCGGTCAAGCCGCCTCGGCCGCCGTCGAGGCGCTGGCGCCCGACGACGGACGAGGTGCGGGCGACCTCGTCGCGTCCGCGGAGCGGGCGGTAGCCCCGCTCGAAGGGCTCGCGCCCGAGCTGGCGCGAGCCGGCGAAGAGCTCCGCGAGGTCGCGTTGCGGCTTCGCGAGACCGGGACCGAGCTGCGCGGCTTGCTCGCCTCGCTGGAAACCAACCCGGCCCGGCTGGAGGAGATCGAGCAGGAACTCGAGCGGATCTCCGATCTGAAGCGCCGGTTTCGCGTGGGGTCGCTCCCGGAATTGCTCGAACGAGCTGAGGCGGCACGGGGCGAGCTCGGCAGGATGGAAGCGGGCTTCGACCCAGCCCGCGCCTCCTCAGAGAAGCTGGCCGCCGCAGAATCCCGTGCGCGGGCACTGAGCGACGAGCTCCGAGCTGCACGCAGGTCGACGGCCGAGCTGCTTGCCGAGGCGGTCTCGCGCGAGCTTCGGCATGTCGGCGTGGGGGAGGGGGAGTTCCTCGTGGAGCTCTCCGAGCGGGAGCTCAGCCCGGCCGGCGCGGATGGGGCGAGGTTCCTCATCAGGCCGAACCCCGGCCTGCCGTTGGCGCCCGTCACCGAGACGGCGTCGGGCGGCGAGCTGTCGCGCATAGCGCTCGCGATCGCGGCCGTCGCCGGCGGCGAGACGATCGTCTTCGACGAGATCGACGCGGGCATCGGAGGGCGGACCGCTCACGCGGTGGGCGAGACGCTGCGCAGGCTCGGTGAGCGCGCTCAGGTCATCACGATCACCCACCTGCCGCAGATCGCGAGCCTGGCCGACCGCCACTTCCGCGTGGAGAAGGTGCCGGGGGACCCCACCCACACACGCATCGAGCCGCTCGCCGACGACGACCGGCGCGAGGAGATCGAGCGCATGCTCGGTGGAGAAGAGTTTCTGGCGCTTCTCTCCCAGGGCCCTGACGGATGACGACCTTCGTAGAGTTCACGGGTCCGGCGCGGCTGGATCGGCGGACGAAGCACCTGGTTCGCCGGCTCGGGCCCGGCGACGTCGCCGTCATCGACCACGTGGATCTCGACCGCGTGTCCGCCGAGGAGCTCGTCGAATCGGGCGTGCGGGTGGTCGTGAACGTGTCGCGGTCGCACAGCGGCCGGTTTCCGAACCCGGGCCCGCTGCTGCTCGTTCGATCCGGCGTGCGTTTGATCGACGCTCTCGACGCACCGCTGTTCGAAAAGCTCAGCGATGGCGAGCTGGTGACAGTCCGTGGTGGCACCATCCTTCGCAACGGGACGCAGCTCGCGTCCGGTCGCATCCTGGGTGCCGAGGAGCTCGCCGAGGCCCTCGCGGAGCAGCGGGGCCGGGTGACGGAGGCGCTGGAAGCGTTCGCCGCGAACACCATGCGCTACCTGCGCGAGGAGGGCAGGCTGCTCGCCGAGGGGATCGACTTCCCGCCGCTGGAGACCCGCTTCCGCGACCGGCACGCACTCGTGGTCGCCCGGGGCCCGGGTCACAAGCGCGACCTCCGCATCGTCGCGCCCTACATCCGCGACTTCAAACCCGTCCTGATCGGGGTCGATGGCGGTTCCGACGCGCTTCTGGGCGCGGGCTACCGGCCGGACGTGATCGTCGGCGACATGGATTCTGTCTCGGACGACACGCTTCGCTCGGGCGCCGAGATCGTGGTGCACGGCTACCGGGAGGGCCGAGCGCCGGGCGCCACACGCCTCGCGCGGCTCGGGGTCGGCTACCAGGTCGTGCCTGCCACGGGCGTGAGCGAAGACTTGGCGATGCTCCTGGCCTACGAGAAGGGCGCCGAGTTGATCGTGGCCGTGGGGACGCACTTCAACCTGACCGAGTTTCTCGAGCGGGACCGCGCCGGGATGTCGTCGACGTTCGTGACGCGCCTCAAGGTGGGGGAGATCCTCATCGACGCGAAGGGCGTCTCCCGCCTCGTGAGTCGCCGGGTGGGCCTGTGGCCGTTGGCCGCTTTCGCCGTCACCGGGCTCGGAGCGGTGGTGGTCGCCGTCCTCGCCTCGCCGGGACTCCGCAATCTCATCGAGCTCCTGAGCCTGCGGCTCCGAGACCTGCTCGGCATAGGTTGAAACTAGTGCGCCTCTCGGCATCCGGGCACGTCGAGGCGCCGCCGGACGATCTGTGGGCACTGCTCGCCGAGCCACACCATCTGTCGGACTGGTGGCCCGGGTACGCGGCCGTCCGTCCCGACCGGCGCGGGGTGACCGAAGGGGCCCGCTGGGGCATCGTCCGCGCGGGTGCGCCCGGCCTGCTGCGCCGTCCAGGCGGTGATGGCCTGGTCGTGATCACGCTCGTGGAGCCGGGCCGGGTTCTCGCCTGGCGGGACCTTCAGCAAGATTTCGTCGGAGAAGCGCGGATCGAGGCGGTGGCCGACGGAAGTGCGGTCGAGATCGCGCTCGCGGCCGCCTGGTGGCGTATCCCTCTCGAAGGCCTCCGTCCGCTACCGCGGCAGGCGCTCGGCCGCCTGCGAGCGCTGTGCCAGACTTCTGCGGCTATCGCCGCAGAAGTCTAGGAAGGACGCACCAGCACCTATGAGGCGGAAAGGCGCTTTTCCCTCGATAGAGCTTTTGCCCGAAGGGCAACTTCCGCGGCAGCGGAAGTTAAAGGAGCAAGACCCGCTGAGGGCGATACCGGTTTCCCTTTTTGGTCAAGCTTTTTGCGCGAAGCGGAAAAAGGTTGTTTGACCTCCGCTACCACGTTGCATCGCTCGCGGCCGTCTTCCTCGCGCTCATGATCGGCATTCTCGTGGGCGTCGGCATCTCGGATCCCGGTCTCGCCGACAGCACTCGTCTCGTCAAGCTCCAGGACGAGGTCGACCGGTTGAACGAGCGTCTCGAAGTAGCTTCGACCCGGAATCAGCAGCAGAAGGCCGCTGAGGCGTTCGTCGAGGCGGCGTACGGAGCGGTCATGCAGGACCGTCTCGTGGGGAAGAGGATCGCCATCGTCTTCGTGGGCTCGGTCGATGCCGCCGTCAGCTCCGCGGTGTCCGAGGCGGTCGAGGACGCCGGAGGAACGATCGTTCGCCTGCGAGCTCTGGCCGTTCCGCTCGGGACGCAGGCGCTGGACGCGGCGGCCGAAGCCCGCCCCGGGCTCGCTGACTACATGAACGAGCGGGCGCTCGCGGACCTCGGCCGCGATCTCGGGCATGAGCTCGTCGCCGGCGGCAATACACCACTCTGGGACAGCCTCTCGAGCGCACTCGTGGAGGAACGTCTGGGGAGCGGGAAACGGCCGGCGGACGGCGTCGTGGTGATGCGATCGGCGCCGCCGCAACGCGATCCCACGGGGCGGTTCCTGCTCGGGTTCTACAGTGGGCTCGCCGGATCCGTCCCGGTCGTGGGCGTGGAGGCGATGGCGCAGCGGCCCTCGTCCGCCGGCCTCTACCGGCGCGTCGCGTTCTCGAGTGTCGACGCTGTCGACACGCCCGTCGGACGCGTGTCGCTGGCGGTCCTGCTCGCCGGAGGGCAGCGCGGCAGCTACGGCGTCAAAGACGCCTCGGACGGGGCCGTGCCGGCGATCGAGCCTGTTGCCCCGGCACCGCCGCGCCGGTGAGCGGGCTGACCGTCCTTGTCGCCGCGCGAGACGAGGAGGAAGGCATCGGCGAAACCGTCCGCGCTTTGCAGGAGACCTTTCCCGAGGCGCGGGTGGTCGTGGTCGACGACGGCTCGCGGGACGGCACGGCGCCGGTGGCGGCGGCGGCCGGCGTTCGGGTCATCCGGCTTCCTCGCAGGGGCAAGGGACAGGCGCTTTCGCTGGCTGAACGTCAGCTGCCGCCGGGGCCGCTCCTGCTCTGCGACGCGGACCTATGCGGGGATCTGGCACCGCTGCTCGAGCGAGAGGCTGACGTCGTTGTTGCCGCCTTCGCCGAGCGGCAAGGAGGGGGATTCGGCGTCGCGAAGCGCGCAGCTCAGGCCCTGATCCGGGCTCGCTCGGGTTTTCGGGCGCGCGAGCCCCTCTCCGGCCAGCGGCTCCTTTCGGAGGCGGCGCGGGCGGCCTGCTTCCCGCTGGCCCCCGGCTTCGGCGTCGAGACGCGCATGACGGTCGACGCGGTTCGGGCAGGCCTCGAGGTCGTCGAGACGGAGCTGCCCCTGACACACCGGGAGACCGGCCGCGACCGTGCGGGGTTCCTGCACCGCGGCCGGCAGCTTGCAGACTTGCTCGTCGCTTGCGGGCCGCTCGCCACCAACCACCGAGGTTTGCGGCTTCCGCTGGTCGGCTGGCTCATTCCGCTCGCGGGTGCCCGCGGCTCCGAAAAGGTACGGCTGGCCGCCGCGGGAATCGCCCTCATCGGCCTGGTCGACGACCTCTGGAGCGGTGAGGAGCGTGGGGTGCGCGCCCATCTACGGGGCGGCCGAACCACGGGGATGCTGAAGCTGGTCGGAATCCCTACGGTCGCCCTGGCAGTTACGCGGAGGCCGTCCGCTGCCTTGCTCGTCGCGTTGAGCGCCCACGTAGTGAATCTGCTCGACACTCGTCCTGGCCGGGCCCTGAAGGGGTTCCTCCTGGGAGCGCTCGTGGTGCGCGGACCGGTCGTTCCCTATGCGGCAGCCGCCGTCTTCCTCTGCCCCTACGATCTTAACGAGATGCTGATGCTGGGAGACGGCGGCTCGAACACGCTCGGCGCCGTGCTAGGTTTCGGTTCCGTGGCGCGCATCACGGGTAGGGGCCGTTGGGTGGCGATTGGCGCCCTCCTCGCGCTCTCCGTCCTGGGCGAGATCCGCTCGCTGGGGCATCTGATCGAGACGACGCCCGGCCTGGCCCAGCTCGACGCTCTCGGAAGACAGCCGTGAGCGGTCGCCCCACGAAGTACGTCTTCGTGACGGGCGGAGTTGTCTCCGCGCTGGGCAAGGGCATAGTCGCGGCCTCGCTCGGCAGGCTCCTCAAAGCCAGGGGTCTGAAGGTGCAGGTGCAGAAGTTCGACCCCTACATCAACGTCGATCCCGGCACCATGAGCCCGTTCCAGCACGGCGAGGTCTTCGTCACCGAGGACGGTGCCGAGACCGATCTCGACATCGGCCACTACGAGCGTTTCATCGACGAGAACCTCTCCCGGAACGCGAATCACACGGCCGGGAGCATCTGGTACACGGTGCTGCGGAAGGAGCGAAAGGGCGAGTACCTCGGCTCCACGGTCCAGGTGATCCCGCACATCACGAACGAGATCAAGGAGCGGATCCGCCGCTTCGCGGAGGCGTCCGACACCGACGTCGTGATCAGCGAGATCGGAGGCACAGTCGGGGACATCGAGTCACTTCCGTTCCTCGAGGCCATCCGGCAGTTCCGACGCGAGGCGGGCGTCGAGAATGTCCTCTACCTCCACGTCACGCTCGTTCCGTACATCGACTCCGCCGGGGAGCTGAAGACGAAGCCGACCCAGCACTCGGTCAACGAGCTGCGCCGTATCGGGATTCATCCCGACATCGTGGTCTGCCGCTCTCAGGAACCCCTGTCCACCGAGATTCGCGACAAGATCGCACTCTTCGCCGACGTCGACACGCGGGCCGTCGTCTCGAACCGTGACGTCCCGGATGTCTACCTCGTACCTTCTGCTCTGCAGGCGGAGGGTCTCGACGCGCTCGTTTGCGAGCAGCTCGGCCTCCCCGATGTCCCCGCCGAGCTGGGCGACTGGCTCGAGCTCACAGAGCGCATGCAGGGGCCTAGCGACGAGGTCGAGATCGCTCTCGTGGGAAAGTACGTGCAGCTCCAGGACGCCTACCTGTCCGTGCACGAGGCCCTGAAGCACGCGGGTACGTTCAACGGTTGCACCGTCCGCGTGCGGTGGGTCGACGCGGGCGGCCGGTCGTTGGAGGAAGCGACGAGGGAGCTCGAGCAGGTCGACGGCGTCCTCGTCCCGGGTGGTTTCGGCTCGCGCGGCTGGGAGGGGAAGATCCTCGCGTGCCGCATCGCGCGCGAGCGCGCCATTCCCTACCTCGGCATCTGCCTGGGCATGCACGTCGCCGTCTCCGAGTACGCGCGGAACGTCGTCGGGCTCGAGGGCGCGAACTCCACCGAGATGGATCCGGAGACGCCGTTCCCGGTCATCGATTTGCTCCCGGAGCAGAAGGAGATCGAGGACCTGGGCGGTACCATGCGCCTCGGAGCGCAGGCGGTCGAGCTCGCCCCCGGAACGCGCGCTCGGGCCGCCTACGGGGAAGCGGTCGTCCCCGAGCGCCACCGCCATCGCTACGAGGTCAACAATCTCTACCGTCCGCGCCTCGTCGAGGCGGGCCTCGTCGTCTCGGGGACGTTCCAGGAAGGCCGCCTCGTCGAGATCGTCGAGCTCCCCGATCACCCCTGGTTCGTGGCGAGCCAGTTCCACCCCGAGTTCAAGTCGCGGCCCGCGCGGCCGGCTCCGCTCTTCCGCGAGTTCGTGAGCGCCGCGCTCGTCCGCTGCCGCGAGCGGCGCGAGGTCGACATCTCCGTCGTGGAGAGGCTCGCTGTCAAATGAGCGCAAGCCCATTTGGCAGCGAGCCTTTTCAAGAACTCTAGGAAGCTTTTCGCTCGACCGCGCGGCTGCCGAAGCGCTGCAGCGCTTCGTCGAAGGTGAGCCCCTGCTCCCAGACCGCAAGGAATGCGATCTTGAGCACGTGCGCCAGCGAAGGATGCTCCACGACGACCATCGTGAGGTCGGCGCTGCCCGCGAGCGGGTCCTGCATGCCGAACATTACGATCGTCTCGTCGATGATCGCCAGCTTGAGCGGCAGCTCGGCGACGAACCGCGCCTGCTCGCCTGCTTCGATGAAGCGGCGAACCGCGTCGACGTCGTTGGTGTCATCGAAGAGGGAGAACTCGTAGACACCCTTGGCCGTGTGCTCGGCGAGGAGGCGCAGTCCCTCCACGTTCTGCGCGGGGGTCAGCGCGTAGGGCGGTCTGGTGAAAACGAGGATCTCCCGCTTCACGTTCCCCTGCAGCTCGTTGAAGCGCTCCGTGATGGTGCGGGGGTCTCGCAGCACCTCGATGTACTCGAGTGGATCGGTGAAGGTCTGTCCTTCCCGGTAGGCCGGCGTCAGGTGTTCGACCATGGTCTCGGCCTGACGCTCCAGGCTCGCCAGCTCCTGGCGGTGGCTCGCGAGCAGGCGCGAGACCGCCGCCTCGGGCGCGGTCGCACCGTACGCGGCCGGGCTCCCCGGATGCGTGGTGGCGAGACCCTTCTGAGTCAGGCTCGCCAGCACGTCGTAGATTCGCTGTCTCGGCAGACGGGCGACGCGCGCCACCTCTGAGGCAGACGACGAGTCGCGCCGGATGAGCGCGAGGTACGCCTTTGCCTCGTACGTGGTCAGACCGAGCCGCATAAGCTGGTCGACGGCAGGAGTGTCAGGCATCAAAAGTTCGGAACAACGACCACGTTGGATGGGGCCCCGCCGCATCGGGCCCCCACCAACGTTCACGACAGAGAGGGAAAACTGCGCCCGCCCACTGGATTCATAACACACCACTGTGAAGGGTGTCAAATATTCACTCAAGTTTGAGCAAATTTGCGGTCGGCTAAACCTCCGCGCGAGAACGTGCTCGCGTTGTTCCAGACGATGGCCGCTCTTCCCAGCCCCCCGGGCGAGGAGAGGTGTGTGGCCGACATCGCGATCGCCCATCTTGGCGCTCTCGGGCTGCAGGTGACCGAGGACGATTCGGGACCCTCCGTGGGCTCGACGTCGGGCAACCTGCTCTGCACGCTCGACGCCACCGAGGCGCGCGGCGTGCCGATCTTCCTGTGCGCTCACCTCGACACCGTTCCGCCGGAAGGCCCGATCGAGCCGCTGGTCGCGGAAGGCGTCGTCCGCAACGCCGCAGGCACGATCCTCGGGGCCGACAACAAGGCCGCGGTGGCCAGCATGCTCGAGGCGATCGCCCGGATCGTCGAGCAGGATCGGCCTCATGCCGGTGTCGAGCTCCTGCTGACGACGAAGGAGGAGGTCGGCCTCCTCGGGGCCAAGGCGTTCGACGCTGCCCGCCTGCACGCGCGTGTCGGGTTCGTCTACGACCAAGCCGCTCCCATCGGGGACATCGTGCTCGGAGCGCCACACCAGCGCTCCGTGGACGTGCGCTTTCATGGCCGAGCGGCGCATGCCGGCATGTACCCCGAGGAGGGACGTTCGGCGATCGCCGCGGCGGCCCGGGCGGTCGCGGATCTTCGGCTCGGCCGGCTCGACGACGAGACGACCGCGAACGTGGGCGTCATCACCGGCGGAACAGCCCGGAACGTCGTTCCCGAGCACTGCGGGCTGGTTGCCGAGGCGCGCTCGCACGACGAAGGCAAGCTCGCAGATCTCGTGCAGGAGATGCTCGACGCGATCACGTTCGCCGCCGGGGTCGGCGAATGTGAGGTGGAGACACGGGTTTTGGAAGGCTCGAGGGGTTACCGGTTCAAGGAAGGCGATCTGCCGGTGGAGCTTGCGACCCGAGCGCTCCGAAGCACGGGCCACCTGCCCCGGTACGGGCTCACCGGCGGCGGGGCGGATGCCAACGTCTTCAACGAACGCGGCCTCGCCTGCCTCAATCTCGCGAACGGCATGGCGAGCATCCATACGCCCGATGAGCACATCGCCGTCGCCGATCTGGAGAGCATGGTCGACGTGACGCTCGCGCTCGTCGACGCCGCGCTGCACGCGGACGAGTGAGCCCCCTTTCGCTTCGCCGTGGAACCGTGACAGCGGTGGTCGAACGCGTCGAGGGGCTCGTGCGGATCGAGGTGGACGGCGTCCCGTGCTTGTCGTATCCCGGTCTGGCGGGTCCCGTTGCGCTCGGCGACGAGGTCGTGGTCAATGTGCAGGCCAGGTTGCTCGGGCTTGGATCAGGAGGCTTCGACGTGCTCTACGTCAACCTCACACGTGGGCTCGAGCTTTCGCCGGACGAGGGCGCGCACGTCATGAGGCTCCCGTACACGCCGCTCCAGTCTGCGGTGCGGTACGCGGAAGAGGACGGGCCCCTCGCCGACACCCTGGATGGAATGCCGGTCGTTTGCTGCTCCCTTCACAGCCAGGTTGCCCCCGTATGCGCAGGACTCGGTTACGGGCTTCGTCTTGCGTACGTGCAGCTCCCGGGCGGCGCGCTGCCCGTGTCGCTATCCGACGCCATCCGGGCGCTGAAGACGAGGAGGCTGATAGAGGCGGCGGTCGGGGTCGGCGCGTGTCTCGACGGCGATGTCCAGTGCATGAACGTCTACTCGGCTCTCGCGTGGGCAGGAACCGAGGAGTTCGACGCGGTGGTCTGCGCCGTCGGCCCCGGGATCGCAGGCACCGGCTCGCACCTTGGTCACGGGGGTCTCGCGGCCACCGATGCTGCCAACGCGGCCGCTGCTCTCCAGGGTGCCCCCGTTCTCGCGGTGCGTGTCTCGACCCAGGATGTCCGGGAGCGCCACCGCGGGGTCTCCCACCACAGCCGGGCAGCGCTGGAGCTCTGCCTTGGAAGCTTTGTCACGGCGTGGCCGCACGGCCTGCCGCCGCCGGCCTGGCTGCACCGCCGCGAGGAGGTCGATGTCACCGGCTGGGAGACCACGTGCGCCGACCTGCCGCTCGACCATATGGGTCGTGGCCCGGATGAGGACCCTTGGTTTTTCGCCTCCGCCTTCGCCGCGGGCCGGTTGGCGCGAAGCCTGGTTCGTTGATGGTGTGCAGATGTGGCCGCAGAGTTCTTCTCAAGTGGACGTTGTCCGATGACCGCGTGGATGTCGTCATCCCCGCCACCTCCAAGCCGACCCGGCGCGCGAGAACGCGGCGGCTGGGTCTCCGCCGTGCTTCGGCGAAGACGAGCGCAGGCTCGTGGAACGACTAGCAGGGCGCTGAACGGGCCGCGCGGCCGCCATTTTCTCGCTTGTGGGTTCGGGCCGACCGCGAACCACCCACCGCTGACGAGCGTAGCGGGAAAAAACGCACCCATGGGTACGAGAGTGCGCCGAAAGTGTCAAAGTTGGAAGCCTCAAGCTATCGTTCCGCCCGCTCTTCCATGGCTTCCTTCCCGCGTTCACGACTCCCGCAGCCTGCCAGCCACCTGAGCGGTGAGCGCCGGTGAGGGTCGGCGTCGCCCGGGAGATCAAATCCGATGAGTACCGCGTTGCGCTCACCCCCGCCGGGGCACTCGAGCTGATCCAGCGCGGCCACGAGGTTCTGGTGGAGACGGGGGCGGGGGAGGGTAGCGCCTTTCCAGACGCCGCATACACGGCCGTGGGCGCTGCGGTCGCCGACGTCGATGATGTGTGGTTGCAGTCGGAGCTCGTCGTCAAGGTCAAGGAGCCGCTGCCCGAGGAGTACCCGCGAATCCGAGAAGACGTCGTCCTCTTCACGTATCTCCACCTTGCCGCAACCGAAGACCTGACGAGGGGGCTCGTCGACAGCGGGGCCGCCTGCATCGCCTACGAGACGGTGGAGACCGACAACCGCGCCCTGCCGCTGCTCGCCCCGATGAGCGAGATCGCAGGGCGTCTCGCGGCGCAGGCGGGCGCGTACTTTCTCGAGAAGCCGCTAGGTGGCCGCGGCCTATTGCTCGGCGGTGTCCCCGGTGTCGCGCCCGGGAATGTGGTAGTGATCGGCGGAGGGATCGTCGGTTACAACGCTGCGGTCATCGCACTCGGCCTCGGCGCGAACGTCATGATCCTCGAGCGCTCGATCGACCGGATGCGCCACCTCGACGAAGTACTGTTCGGACGGGTCAGCCTCGTCATGTCCTCTCGCCTCCAGATCGAGGAGTCGGTGGCCGAGGCGGACGTGGTCATCGGCGCAGTTCTGATCCCGGGCGCCCTCGCGCCCAGGCTTCTGACTCGGGACACGATTCGCGGCATGAAGAACGGTGCGGTCCTCTGTGACGTGGCGATCGATCAGGGTGGGTGCTCGGAGACGTCACGGCCGACCACCCACAGCGCGCCGGTGTATACGGTCGACGGCGTCATCCACTACTGCGTTGCGAACATGCCCGGGGCTGTGCCTGTGACCTCCACTAAAGGGCTCACGAACGCGACACTCCCGTACATCGAGGCGATCGCGGACTACGGGTTGGCTGACGCGGTAGCCCGGGATCCCGCACTGGCGCGCGGTGTCAACGTGCTCCACGGCAACGTCACGTACGAGGCGGTTGCGGAAGCGCACGGCCTCGATTACGTCCCGCTGGAAGACGTGCTGCCGCTGTCTCGCGTCTAGGTCTGCTCGCCAGCCGGAGGAGCGGCGTTCTCCTTCGACCTGCCCGGCGTGAGCTTGACGACCGACCATGTGATGCCGGCGGCGACAGAGATCACGGCGACCATGAAAGCGACGAGGCCGATCAGACCGAGGATCGTCTCCATTCGCGCCCTAGAATAGCGGGGTGCCGCGCGCGTGCGTCATCGTGCTCGACGCCGTCGGGGCAGGGGCCCTACCCGACGCGGCCGCCTACGGGGACGAAGGCTCGGACACGCTCGGCAACGTTGCCCGCTTGGTTGGCGGCCTCGACCTTCCGAGTTTGGAGGCGCTCGGTCTTGGCAATGTGGAGCCGCTCGAGGGCTGTCCGCCCCAGCCGGGTGCCCCCGCCGTGGCCGGTCGCCTGATCGCGCGCTCGAAAGGGAAGGACACGACGACGGGGCACTGGGAGCTAATGGGCGTCGTCATGCCACAGGCGCTGCCCACCTATCCGCACGGATTCCCCTTCGAGGTGATCGATCCCTTCATGCACCGCACGGGTCGGGGCGTCCTCGGGAACCGGCCCGCGTCCGGCACCGAGATCATCCAGGAGCTCGGTGAGGAGCATCAGTCCACGGGCAAGTGGATCGTCTACACGTCGGCCGATTCGGTCTTTCAGATCGCGGCTCATGAGGACACCATCCCACTCGCGGAGCTGTACGGGGCGTGCGAGATCGCGCGGGAGCTGCTCGCGGGAAACCATGCGGTCGGACGCGTGATTGCGCGCCCGTTCTCTGGCAATCCGGGCAACTACGAGCGCACTCCGAACAGGCACGACTACTCGCTGGAACCCCGGCGGCCGAACTACCTCTCACTCGTCCGGGCTGCCGGAGCAGCGGTCCACGGAGTCGGAAAGATCCACGACATCTTCGCCGGATGCGACATCGACGAGTCGCATCCCACCAGGTCGAACGTCGAAGGCATCACGATCACCGAGCGGCTTCTGCGCGAGCTCGACGCCGGCTTCGTGTTCACCAACCTGGTCGAGACCGACATGCTCTGGGGACACCGCAACGACCCGGTCAACTTCCACCGGTGCCTCCAGGACTTCGACCGCCGCCTCCCCGACCTGCTCGACGCGCTGCGTCCCGGTGACCTTTTGATCCTGACGTCCGACCACGGCTGCGATCCGACCACACCCTCGACCGATCACTCCCGCGAGCATGCGCTTCTGCTCGCATATGTCGAGGGCAAGAACGCAGCCGGGCGGATCCACGAGGGCCAGTTCTCCGACGTGGGCGCAACCGTGAACGCCTGGCTGGGGGGCAAGGCGCCGTCGCGCGGAATACCTGGTCAACCGATCGTCGCCGGATGACCTACGATCCGAAGGTCGTTCGGCCGGACTACTCGTCGGAAACCGGCCTTCAGGCGCGTCGGAACGCGTATCGCCATGCCGAAGGGCCGAATGCCCCCGAGATGGTCTTCGAGGCGGTGGCCGAGGTGCAGCCGAGCCGCTTCCTCGAGGTTGGTTGCGGGCCGGGCGAGCTGGCCGCTCGCGTGCAAGACGATCTGGGTGCGCAGGTCGTCGCCGTTGACAGCTCCGAGCGCATGGTAGAGCTGGCCCGAGGCCGGGGAGTCGATGCCCGCCTGGGCGACGTCCAGGAGCTTCCCTTTGCGGACGGCGAGTTCGACTGCGTGGTCGCCGCCTGGATGCTCTACCACGTGCCAGACGTCGCGCGGGCGCTCGGTGAGCTCGCGCGCGTACTGCTGCCGGGTGGCCGGCTCATCGCCGTCACAAACGGCATCGACCACCTGCGCGAGCTGCGCGAGTTCCTCGGCTTGCCAGGCGAGCGCTTGACGACGTTCAACAGCGAGAACGGGGAAGAGTTGCTCCGGGCCCATTTCGAGGGGGTGGAGTCGCGGGACGCGGGCGGCACGGTGACGTTCCCCGATCGTGACGCGGTCCTCGCCTACGTCGTTCCGTCGGCGCCGCTCTTCGAGGCCGTCGGCGAGGTGCCGGAGCTCGAGGGGTCGCTGGTCGTGCGGCGCCGTCCGATGATCTTCGTCGCCGAGAAAGCGTGATCCGTCCTGCTGAGCTGATCGAGCGCAAGCGCGACGGCCACGAGCTCGCCGCCGAAGAGATCGAAGAGCTCGTCCTCGGCTACTCGACCGGCGACATACCGGACTACCAGCTCGCAGCCTTCTGCATGGCGGTCTATTTCCGCGGGCTCACCGCCGCGGAAACCTTTGCCCTCACGGATGCGATGATCCGGAGCGGGGAGACGATCGACCTTCACTCCGCGCTGGGGCGCAAGGTGGTGGACAAGCATTCGACCGGAGGGGTCGGCGACAAGACGTCGCTTGCCGTCGGTCCGATCGTGGCCGCGTGCGGTGTCCCTTTCGGGAAGATGAGCGGCAGGGGGCTCGGGCATACGGGCGGCACGCTCGACAAGCTGGAGTCCATTCCCGGCTTCCGCGTCGAGCTCACGGCCGACGAGTTCGTCGAGCAGATCCGCACCGTCGGCCTCGCCATCATCGGCCAGACGGCCGATCTGGTGCCTGCAGACAAACGGCTCTACGGACTTCGTGATGTCACGGCGACCGTCGACAACGTCTCGCTGATCGCGGCCAGCATCATGTCCAAGAAGATCGCCGGCGGCGCCGATGCCATTGTGCTCGACGTCAAGGTGGGCGACGGCGCGTTCATGAAGTCGCTGGGCGAGGCGCGAGAGCTCGCCGACATGATGCTCGAGCTCGGGCGGCGCGCCGGTCTCGAGGTCGTGTGCCTGCTCACCGACATGGAGCAGCCGCTCGGAAGGGCTGTCGGGAACGCGCTGGAGATCCGCGAGGCGGTGCGGACGCTCCGCGGGGAGGGCCCGCCTGACTTCACGGAGCTCGTGCTCGCGGCGTGCGCGCACCTGCTCGCGCTGTCCGACCTGGGCACGGACGAAGGCAGGGGCCGAACTCGCGCCGAGGCAGCGATCTCCGACGGGTCCGCGCTTGCCCTGTGGGATCGCTGGATCGCTGCCCAGGGCGGTGATCCAGCGGAATCGGCGCTGCCGCAGGCGCCCGTGCGCCATGAGGTACGAGCCGGTGCCAGCGGGTTCGTGAGCCGCCTGGGAGCGATCCGGGTTGGCGTGGCCGCCCTCGACCTGGGCGCCGGCCGGCGGACGAAGGACGATCGGATCGACCACGCGGTCGGCGTCGTCTGCCTCAGGAAGCGCGGCGACGCGGTCGCAGAAGGTGACGTCCTGGCACAGATCCATGCTCGCGACGACCCTTCGGCCGAACGGGCTGCCGTCGCCGTTGCGGAGGCATACGAGCTGGCTGCGGGGCCGCCGCAGCCCACGTCCGTCGTGCTCGACGTCGTGCGCTAGAACCCCCGCCGCCCAGCGCCCCGCGCCGTTTACCTTGTGGGCGTGCCAGAGCTGCCCGAGGTCGAGACGATCCGCGCGCGCTTGGAGCCGCTCTTGCTCGGCCGCCGATTTGATCGCGTCACGATCAGCGACGAACGGTTGACGATGCCGTTTCCTCCGGAGAGCGTCGCGGCGGAGCTTCAGGGCCAGCGCATCGCGTCCGTCGAGCGACGCGGCAAGTATCTGATTTTTCGGTTCGAGAGTCGGCGGGTTCTCCTGATTCACCTCCGGATGACGGGAACGTTGCAGCACGCCTATGACGGAACTCTGGCCGACGATCCGTACCGACGAGCTGTTGTCAGGTTAGACGACGGATCGGACGTTGGCTATCGCGATGTGCGCCGCTTCGGCACGTGGCGTCTGCTGGAACCGGACGAGCTCGATCCGTACCTCGCGAAACGCCTCGGCGAAGAGCCGCTCGGCCGCCGTTTCACGGCCGCCGCCCTCGCTGCCCGCCTCGTCAATCGCCGCACACCGATCAAGGCCGCCCTGCTCGACCAGCGGGCACTCGCCGGCATGGGAAACATCTATGCGGACGAGGCTCTGTGGCGAGCCAGAATCCATCCACGATCGCAGGCACGGTCGTTGCAACCGGAGGACGTGCGACGACTGCACCGGGCGATCCGCGGCGCGCTGCAGACCGGTCTCGCGCTTCAGGGCTCCACGTTGCGCGATTACCGGACGCCGGACGGCGAGCCGGGGTCAATGCAGCACGAGTTCCGGGTCTACGGCCGCGAAGGCCAGCCGTGCTACCGATGCGGCACGGCGATCGAGAAGATCCGGGCAGCCGGCCGAGGAACGTCGTACTGCCCGGGGTGCCAGGTCGAGGCCGCGGCGCAAGCATCCGGATAGGTCACGCCGCGAGTCTCGCGTCGAGCTCTCCGCTCTTCACCAGCCGCCAAAGCTCCGTGTAGCCGCCGATCGGATCGCCGTCGATGACGATCTGCGGCACCGTCCAGCCGCCGGTGAGCTCGTGTAGCCGCCGCCTGAAGTGCGGGTCGTCGTCCAGCTCGATCTCGTCGTAGGAAGCGCTCTTCTCGTCCAGCAGCGCCTTCGCGCGGACGCAGTAGCCGCACCACCGAGTCGTATACACCTCGATTTTCCCCATTCGAGCCAAGCCTCCGGCCGGGCGTCGTATCCCGGCCTACGCCCGACCTACACTAGCTGCATGGCCGGTCGCAGCTACAAGACGGAGGCGGTCGTTCTGCGCTCGTTCCGTCTCGGCGAGGCCGATCGCGTACTCCACCTGTACACGCTCGAGCGCGGCCGGGTGGGTGCGGTCGCGAAGGGCATCCGGCGCACGAAGTCGCGCTTCGGCGCGCGCCTCGAGCCGCTGAGTCACGTCGCGATGATGCTCCATCAAGGCAGCGGCGAGCTGCAGACGGTCACGGGTGTCGATCTTCTGCACTCGCACCGGGCCGCCCGCGAAGACTCCTACCGCCTCGGCGCCGGGCTGGTCGGGCTGGAAGCGATGCTGCGTCTGTACAGCGAGCAAGAGGCGAATTCCCGCGCCTTTCTAGCCCTGACCCGCTTCCTGGAGCTGCTCGACGAGCTTCCCAGCCGCGCACCGGCTCGACCGGCGCTGGATCCACTCGCGCTCTCGTTTCAGCTCAAGCTCCTGTGGCTCTCCGGGTACCTCCCCCACATGGCGAGCTGTGCCGATTGCGGTGCCGCCGGCCCTCTCGCCGGCTACTCGCCGAAGGCCGGGGGCGCAGTCTGCACAGCGTGCTCGGCCGGAGCGATACCGCTTTCACCGCAGGGCGTCGCCGGTATCGGCGAGCTGCTGCGCCGGCCGCTGGCCGAAGCGAGTGACGCGGCTCTCGGAGACCGCGCGTCGCGCGAGGCGCTCAGCGTGATCGTGACTTCGTACGAGTACCACGGCGGCTTTCGTCTGCGCACGCTCTCGGCCGGGTAATAGGGCCGAATTTCTTACGGCGAAATTATTGGGCAGGCTCAGCGGCCTCCAGAAAATCGCTCGGTAGACCACTCGCCGCGAACTTGACTTGGATTCCAAGCAGTACGCCGCGTTTGTCGAGGTCGAAGAAGAAGTCTCCGCGAATGTCATGCGCAACGAGCGAGGATTGACGCGCGACATCCGCGTCTTCGTACTCAGTGAGATAGATGCAGACGGTGTCCGTCCGCCGGTTAAGTGTCACCCGCACTGAAGCAAATGTTATGCCGCCGCTGGAACTGCCAGCGGGACGCACCCGCGCTCTGCGAGAAGCTCGGGCTGCCAGGCCCTGCGAAGCCTACGGGAGCCAGGCGCTCCGCGAGATACCGGAGCGCGATCGGATAGCGCCACGTGAGCCCGGCGTGCGTCCCCTCGAAGAGCTCGAAGAACACGTCGGTCACGCCGATTTCGACCAACGCTCGCCGGAACGCCTCGGCGCCGAGATCGAGGAAGTACTCGTCGCTTCGCCCCGAGTCGATGTAGATCGCCCGCATCCCCCGAAGCGTCTCGGCGTGCCGCGGAACCATCCGCACCGGGTCCCTCGCCAGCCAGCGCTCCCAGACCTCGGGCACGATGCGGCCCGTCTCGACGTCGAACGGAAGGTGGACCGTTCCGTCCTCGTCGGCCGAGTAGGCGGCCGCCATCCCCCAGGCCGTCACGAGCGGCGGGTCCCAGGGCTGCGGCGAGAGAGGACGGCTGCGCAGGTCGTCCCAGAACTGCTCGAACGAGCCGTCGTAATGATCCCGCAGGGCGCGGGCAGCCTCGGGGAACTCACGGGCGTAGCAGCTCTCGAAGAGCGCATCGCCCGCGTGCGTGGCGAGCCCGCCGAAGAGATCGGGCCGCAGCATGGGCGTGACCATGGCCCCGTACCCGCCGCTCGACTTGCCCTGGATGCCTCGGTGGGCGGCGTGGGCCAGGGTCCGGTAGTTCGCGTCGACCCACGGGACGATCTCGTCGCAGAGGTAGGTGTGGTAGCGCCCGATGGCCGGCGAGTCGAGGAACTGGCTGCCTCCGATCGACGTCCACGCGTCCACCCAGACGACGATGCAGGGCGGCACGTCCCCGCCGGCAAACAGCTCGTCGACGAGCTCGGGAAACGTCTTCGCCCCGAAGGGTGTTCGGTTACGCCACATGTCGAGCTGGCCGGTGTACCCCTGGATGACGTAGACGGAGGGGTACCGCCGCCCTGGATCCTGGTCGTATCCCGGTGGGAGGTAGACCCACATCGGGCGTTCGTGGGGATCGCCGAGCGGGTTGCCGCGGAGCGCCTCGCTCGCGTTCGTCCGCTCGTCGAATCTACCCGCCGGCTCGTGCCGCCACGGCGGTCCGACAGCAATGCCCGTCACTTGAACTTCGGGCTCGTCCAGTGGCGCCGAACCGCTTCGCCGAGATAGGCAGGGGCCTGCGCGACGCCGATCCGCTCTTGGGCGAGGGAGTCACGGTCGCGGACGGTGATCGTGTCGTCCGCGAGCGTCTGCTCGTCGATCGTGAACGCGAACGGGGTGCCGATCTCGTCTTGCCGGCGGTAGCGCCGCCCGATGGCGCCGCCGTCGTCGTACTCCACCATGAACCCGTCGCGCAGATCGTCGTAGAGAGAGCGCGCGCGGCTGACCATCCCCTCGTCTTTTGCGACCAGCGGCAGGATCGCTGCCTTGACGGGCGCCAGCTGTGGATGCAGGCGGAGAACGGTGCGCTGCCGGTCCCCCACCACCTCCTCGTCGTAGCCGTCGATGACGAAGGCGAGAAACATGCGCTCGACGCTCACGGCGGGCTCGATCACATGCGGGACGTATCTCTCTCCGTCCGAGCCGACGTACTCGAGCGTCGTCGTGGAGTGCGTGGTGTGCTGCCTCAGGTCGAAGTCACCGCGATTCGCTACGCCCTCTAGCTCGGACCAGCCGATGGGATAGAGGTACTCGATGTCGCTCGTGGCGCTGGAGTAGTGCGAGAGTTCCTCCCCGGTGTGGGCGCGCACGCGCAGCCGGCCCTCGCGCAGGCCGTAGCGGAGATACCAGCGCAAGCGCTCGTCGATCCACGTGCGATGCCACTGCTCGGCCTCGGCAGGGGGGACGAAGAACTCCATCTCCATGAGCTCGAACTCGCGCACGCGAAAGAGGAAGTTCCCCGGCGTGATCTCGTTGCGGAACGACTTTCCGACCTGCGCGATGCCGAACGGGGGCTTGCGCCGCGCGACCTGGAGCACGTTCTTGAAGTTGATGAAGATGCCCTGCGCGGTCTCGGGCCGGAGGTATGCCTTTGAGCCCGCCTCTTGCACCGCACCGACCGTCGTCTCGAACATGAGGTTGAACTGCCGCGCCTCCGTGAGATCGCACTCCGGTCCCTGTCCCGGCTGGAGGCTTGGTTTGCGTTCGCAGCGCTCGTCCTCGAGCCGATCCGCGCGAAAGCGCTTCTTGCACACGCGGCAGTCCACCAACGGGTCAGTGAAGCCCGAGACGTGCCCGGACGCCTCCCAGACCTTCGGGTGGAGGATCACCGCCGAGTCCAGCGCCACGATGTCGTCACGCTCTTGCGTCATCGCCTCGAGCCAGCGCGCCTTGATGTTGTTCTTCAGCAGGACGCCGTAGTGGCCGTAGTCGTACGTCGAGCCGAGTCCGCCGTAGATCTCGGAGGAAGGAAACACGAACCCGCGCCGGCGGCAGAGCGAGACGATCTTGTCCATCGTGGCGGAGTCGGTGGTGGGCGGCTCGGTCTCGGCCATGGCTCCTCGCAGCAGCTCGGGGGTCGGGTCGGCAACGTTAGCGGCAGAAGCGCGACAATACGCCGGTGGCGGCCGATCCCGTGGAGCTCCATGTCGTCTCCGACTCGACCGGCGAGACGGCGGTCCGCCTCGTCCACGCGCTGGAGGCGCAGTTTCCGGATCAGCCGTTCGACGAGATCCGCCACCCGCGTGTGGAGACGGTCGAAGACCTTCGCCGCGCCGTCAGCCGGGCGCGGGGACGGCGCACCGTCGTTGTCTACACCCTGGTCGAGCCCGAGCTCCGAGACGCGATGCGCATGCTTTGCCGCCGCGCCCGCCTCCACTACTGCGATTTGCTCGGACAGCCCATCGAGGCGGTCCGGCGCGTCTCGGGCATGCCTGCGCGGATGACTCCCGGCTCGCGCCATCCCCTGGACTCGGCGTACTTCCGCCGCATCGAGGCAATCGAGTTCGCGGTCAAGTACGACGATGGCGTCGGCAGCGGCCTGCACGAGGCAGACATCGTTCTCGTCGGCGTGTCCCGGACGTCGAAGACACCGCTCTCCATGTATCTCGGCTACCTCGGCCACAAGACGGCTAACGTCCCGATCGTGAAGGGCATCGAGCCGCCCCGTGAGCTGTTCGAGATCGAGCCTGCCAAGGTGGTGGGGCTGACCATCGACGCGAGCCGGCTCTCCGAGATCCGGCAGGCGCGCGCACGGAACATGGGAGCATCGAAGAGGGCATATGCCGAGCTCGTGCAGATCTACGACGAGCTCGACGAGGCGGCGGCCATCCACCGCCGGCTCGGCTGCCCTGTGATCGAGGTGTCGGATATCTCGATCGAAGAGACCGCCCACCGCATCATCCGCCTGGTGGATCAGCGGCGCGCCGAAGCGGCTGTGGCTTGAGCCTGTCCCCAAAGGCTAAACCGCCGATTCCGCTCTGGCGTTGGGGGTCCTGGTGGGCAACGCTCGGCGCGGCGATGGTCGTGTTCTACGTCCTGCTGACACCGGTGTGGCTCGGTCTTCGCGCCCTCGCCTGGCTGGCCGAGCTCCAGGCAAGGCGGCGGTCGCCGAAGTAGGTAGGTTGGACAAGTTCGCGACCGAGAGGAGCCGAGTGAACGAGAAGTACGCCGAGCTGAGAACCCGACTGGCCGAGGTCGAGGACCTAAGACGGGCCGCCCACCTGCTGGAGTGGGACCAGGAAACGATGATGCCTCCGCTGGGCGTGAGCTCGCGGGCCGAGCAGCTCGCGAGCCTCGGGCGCATCGCGCACGAGCGGTTCACGGCTTCCGAGATCGGACGTCTCCTCGACGAGCTTGCGTCCTTCGAGGGCGAGATGGCCTACGACTCGGACGAGGCGAGTCTCATCCGCGTGGTGCGTCGCGACTACGAGAAGGCGCGCAAAGTCCCACCGGAGCTGCACGGGGAGAGGGCCCGCGCCGCATCCATTGCTCAGCCGGTCTGGGCCGAGGCGCGCAAACGATCGGACTTCTCGCTCTTCCTACCGTATCTGCAGAAGAACATCGACCTGACTCATCGCTACGTCGAGTGCATGGACGACGGCCGCGACATCTACGACGTCCTCCTGGACGACTACGAGCAGGACCTGACGACGGTCGAGGTGAATGCGGTCTTCGACGAGTTGAAACGGGAGCTGCCCCCACTGATCGAGGCCGCTGCCGCGTCGAACGGCGAAGAAGACGCGTTCATGCGCGGCCCGTTTTCGCCCGACGCGCAGCACGAGTTCTCGCTCCAGGTGATTCGAGGGTTCGGATTCGACCCGGAGGGCTGGCGCCTCGACCGCTCCGTGCACCCGTTCGCGAGCTCGGCGGGCCCCAACGACATCCGCCTGACGAGCCGCTACGCGGAGGACGACCTGCACTCGCTCTTCTCGGCGATGCACGAGTGTGGGCACGGCCTGTACGAGAACGGCGTCGATCTCGCTCTGGACCGGACGCCGCTCTGTGAGGGCGTGTCGTACGCCTTCCACGAGTCGCAGAGCCGCATGTGGGAAAACCTGGTCGGTCGTAGCCGCCCCTTCTGGCGCCACTTCTATCCCCGGCTCCAGCAGGCGTTCCCGGCGCTCGCGCAGGTGGACGAGGAGGCGTTCTACCGCGCGGTCAATCGGGTGCAGCCGTCGCTGATCCGCGTCGACGCCGACGAGGTGACCTACAACCTTCACGTCATCCTGCGCTTCGAGCTGGAGCAGGAGATGCTGACCGGGAAACTCGCGCTCGCCGACGTCCCGGAGGCCTGGGATGCGCGGATGAAGGAGTACCTCGGAATCGACGTCCCGGATGCACGGCGTGGCGCGCTGCAGGACGTCCACTGGTCCGGCGGGTCGTTCGGCTACTTCTCCACGTACTCGCTCGGCAACGTGGTCTCGGTTCAGCTCTGGGAGAAGGTGCGCGAAGCCATGCCGGATCTGGATGACCAGATCGAGGCCGGAGAGTTTCGAGAGCTCCGGGAATGGCTGCGCGAGAACGTACACCGGCACGGCCGCAAGTTCGCTCCCAAGGAGCTGCTCGACCGCATCGTCGGCGGTCCCATCGACCCAGGCCCGTACCTCCGCTACCTGAAGGACAAGCTCAGCGATACGGCCGGCGTCGGCGCGGTGGCCTAGACCGCCCGTCTTGCACCGCTCGCAAAGGACCCCGTCGAACGGGTTTCCGATGTGTCGTGTACGCCGGGGTGGGAAGATTCCCCGCGTATGAGTGAAAATCGCTTCGTCTACGACTTCGACGAGCCCTCGGAGGGCGGTCGCGACCTCCTCGGTGGCAAGGGGACGGGCCTCGCCGAGATGACCGCGCTGGGCGTTCCGGTCCCGGCCGGTTTCACCATCACGACCGACGCCTGCCGCGCGTACATGCGAGACGGCAAGGAACCGCCGGGCGGACTCGACACAGAGATAGACGCTCACCTCGTCGCGCTCGAGCACAAGGCAGGTAAGCGGTTCGGGGATCTCCAAGATCCGCTGCTCGTCTCCGTTCGTTCGGGCGCGGCGGTATCGATGCCCGGAATGATGGACACGATCCTCAACCTCGGTCTCAGTGACGAGGCGGCCCGAGGGCTCGCGCAGGCGACGGGGAACGAGCGCTTCGCTCTTGACTCATATCGCAGGCTCATTCAGATGTACGGCGAGGTGGTGGACGGCATCGACGCACACCGCTTCGAGCAGGCGCTCTCGGAGCTCAAGGCGAGCCGGGGCGTCTCTCAGGACGTCGACCTCGACGCCGAGGATCTGCGCGAGCTCGTCGAGACGTTCAAGCGGATCTACGAGGACGGCACCCGACGACCGTTCGCCCAGGACGCACGGGAGCAGCTCAGACGCGCGGTGCGTGCCGTCTTCGACTCCTGGGAGGCGCCGAGAGCGCAGGTCTATCGACTTGCCCACGGCATCCCCGACGATCTCGGCACTGCCGTCAACGTCGTTCAGATGGTGTTCGGGAACAAGGGCGAGGGCTCGGGCACCGGCGTGGCCTTCACCCGGGATCCGGCCACAGGGGAGCCGGGCCTCTACGGCGAGTTCCTGGCGAACGCGCAGGGGGAGGATGTCGTCGCGGGCATCCGGACACCCCAGCCGCTCGAGCAAATGCGACGCGATACACCTGACGCCTTCGAGCAGCTCCTCGAGACGATGAGGAGCCTGGAGGAGCACTATCGGGACATGCAGGACATCGAGTTCACCGTCGAGGACGGGCGGCTCTACCTGCTCCAGACGCGCAGCGCGAAGCGGACCGCGGCGGCCGCGCTGAAGGCTTCCGTCGACATGGTCGAGGAAGGCCTGATCTCGAAGGAGGAGGCCGTCGCGCGCATCGATCCCTCGCAGCTCGACCAGCTGCTTCACCCGATGATCGACCCGGGGGCCCGGTTCGAGGTCGCGGCCACCGGCCTGAACGCCTCACCTGGAGCAGCGTCGGGCGCCATCGTGCTGGACGCCGATACGGCCGAGGAGCGCGGGCGGGCGGGGGAGAGCGTGATCCTCGTGCGCTGGGAGACGACGCCGGACGACATCCACGGCCTCATCCAGGCGAGCGGCGTCCTGACCGCACACGGCGGCATGACCTCGCACGCGGCCGTGGTGGCACGGGGGATGGGGAAACCGTGCGTGACGGGCTGCGAAGCCCTGTCCCTCGACACAGGTGCCGGAACCGTGCGGATCGGCGCAGACGACCTGCGCGAGGGCGACGTGATCACCATCGACGGCGGTACCGGCCGCGTCATCGTCGGTCCCGTCGATCTCGTCCCGCCGCAAATCAACGACGACTTCCAGACGATTCTGAGCTGGGCGGACGAGAGCCGGCGTCTGGCGGTGCGCGCGAACGCCGATACTCCGGAGGATGCCGCCAAGGCACGCGAGTTCGGCGCGCAGGGCATCGGCCTGTGCCGCACCGAGCACATGTTCATGGCGGAGGGCCGGCTCCCGATCGTCCGGGAGATGATCCTCGCCACCGGCGAGGCCGACCGCCGCGCCGCCCTCGACAAGCTGCTGCCGTTCCAGCAGGTCGACTTCGAGGGGATCTTCGAGGCCATGGCCGGTTTGCCGGTGACGATACGGCTGCTCGATCCGCCGCTGCACGAGTTCCTCCCGCCGCTCGAGGAGGCGACCTCGGACGAGATGGGGGACCGCATTCGCGCTCTTCGAGAGGCGAACCCCATGCTCGGGACGCGCGGCTGCCGGCTCGGTCTCCAGTATCCGGAGATCTACGAGATGCAGGTGCGCGCCATCGTGCGGGCCGCGCTCGCCGTGGAGCGCCGGACGGGCGAGGCGCCGCTCGTCGAGATCATGCACCCGCTCGTGGGCTTCGCCGAGGAGCTCAGGCGGCTGCGGGCGCTCACGGTGGAGACGGCCGAGGAGGAGGGCGATATCGCGTACCTCGTCGGTACGATGATCGAGCTACCGCGAGCGTGTATCCGGGCGGACGAGATCGCCGAGCACGCGGACTTCTTCTCCTTCGGGACGAACGACCTCACGCAGACTGCGCTCGGCTTCTCGCGTGACGATGCAGAGGGGAAGTTTCTGACGCACTACCTCGAGGACGGCGTGCTCGACCAGAATCCGTTCGAGATGCTCGACCAGAGCGGCGTCGGCGATCTTATGCAGATCGCGGTCGAGCGCGGTCGCGCAGCCAAGAGAGCGATCAAGCTCGGCATCTGCGGCGAGCACGGTGGGGAGCCGGCTTCCGTAGCTTTTTGCCACCGCCTGGGACTCGATTACGTCTCGTGCTCTCCGTATCGCGTGCCGCTGGCACGTCTCGCGGCCGCACAGGCAGCGCTCGCGGAGGCGGGGCTCGGGGCGGTATCGGTCGGCGGCTGAGGTCCGTTCCGCCGGACGGGGGTCAGACGTACCCGCGAGTCTTCCAGTACGACACGGCGACGCTCACGATGCCGATCAGGACGAGTCCAGCGGTTCCGACGAGACCCGGGCGCCCGTAAGCGGCGTGACCGCGGCCGAAGCGGGATAGCGCCAGAGCGGCTAAGGCACCGCCTATAAGGCCGCCGATGTGTCCTCCCACGGAAATGTTCGGCAATGCGAATGTCAGCACGAGGTTGAGCACGATGATGGAGAGAGCGCTGCCGCCAAGGATGTAGTTCCGCTGTCGCTCGAAGACAAGAGCCGCGCCGAGAATCCCGAAAATGGCGCCCGAAGCACCGACGGTCGGGACTCTGGGATCCGTGAAGAGAAGCGCGCCAGCGGAACCGGCAAGCCCGGAAACGAGGTAAAGAGCGAGAAATCGCCCACGACCTATCGCCTGCTCCATCGGCGCACCGATCCACCAGAGCATCAGCATGTTCATGCCCAGATGGATGATGCCGCCGTGCAAGAACGCGGATGTGATGAGCCGCCACCACTCGCCCTCGGCCACGCCCACCAAACTCACACCGTCGAAGGATGCCTGGCCCAGAAGAGCCCCGTCGCGAAAAAGGGAACCGTCGTTGCGACCTAGCGAGGCGCCCTGCGCGAGGTTCGCGAGGAAGACGAGGACGTTCAGGGCGATGAGCGCCTTCGTGACGAGCGCGCCCGTCCCCTCGAAGCTCGCGCGCTTGACCGAGCCGGTTACACGCGCCGCTCCCTGCGGCCGTCCCGAATGGTCGGGGCACCGGATGCCTACCGGGGCAAAAATCATGCAGTCAGGGCAGATTCCGCGACCGCACTCGGAGCATGAGACACCTGTCTCGCGGTTCGGATGTCTGTAACAGGTCATGGCCACCCGAGTAGCGTAGTGACCTCATGCGGATCCACGTCGCGTTTTCGCCTGCGGAGGCGATCACCGCGCCGGTGTGCGTGGTCATCGACGTGCTCCGCGCGACCTCGACGATCGCACAGGCGCTCGCCAGCGGCTACGGAAGGGTTTCTCGGCAGTCTCCTCAACCTCGCTGCGGTCTGCTGGGCGGTCCGCGAGACCGGCGAGGACGTCGTCGTCCTTTGCGCGGGCTTTCAGCAGGCGTTCGCCCTCGACGACGCCTACTGCGCCGGTCGCATCGTGGAGCTGCTCGAGGGCGACCGCACCGATGCTGCGCTTGCCGCCCGGCTTATCTCGCAGTCGTTCGCCAGCCCTGCTGACGGGCTTGAATGCGCGAGCATACGGGCCGCCCGACCTCGAGGAAGACATCGCCTGGTGCCGCCCGCGAAAACGTGCTGGATGTGGTTCCTCGGTTTGTCGGCATGACGGGGAGAGCGGCCGAGATCGGACTCGCGGACGGATAGGGGACGCGGGGCGTACCGCTTTGGCCCAAACTGGCCTGCGACTGGTCCAACGCAGGAAAGCCGGGTCGCACGGGGAAAATCTGGATCCGGCAGATACGACACGAACGGCGGCCGTACCGCAGACGGCCGCCGTTCGCCTTTTTTGGAGGGCGCCTTCGGCCCCTCTTGGCTCGGGGCCGGTGTGGTCTTGCTTCGCGCCGCCCAAAAACCATTCCGCCTGGGCCGGCGGAGCCGGCCCAGGCGGGGCGGCGTACCGCCTCTCTGGTGAGCTGACTTGACGGCGAACATACGTTCGTGTAGAACATACGTTCGTATGATCGCCTGCTTGCTGATTCCCGGTTTCGAGCTGCGTGCGGCACTTCGTTCCCGGCCGAGCCTCGAGCTCGAGCCGGCAGCGCTCGCACCGCGCGAAGGCACCGAGCCGCTGCTCGGCCCGGTCACCGCGGCTGCGGAGACAGCGGGAGTACGCCCGGGCATGCGCCTCGGTGAGGCGCTTGCAACATGTCCATCGCTCGTGCTCGTCGAGCAGGACCCGGCCGCTACCGAGCAAGCATGGGAAGAGATCCTGCGGCGACTCGAGGACTCCGGCTTCACAGTGGAGCCGGAGGAGCCTGGCTGTCTGTACTTCGAGACGCGAGGGATCGAGCGCCTTTACGGCGGTCTCGAGCGCGCACTCGAGCGCGCGCTGACTGCCGTCGGCTCTGCCTGGGATCCGCGCGCGGGCGCTGCCGGGCGCCGGTTCGCCGCTCTTGCGGCGGCGAGCGTCGCGCGCCCCGGGCAGGCTCTCGTCGTCGCCGACGAGCGCACCCGTGACTTCCTGGCGCCTCTTCCACTGACGCTGCTTCCGCTCCAATCGGCTCGTCGGGCCGAGCTCGAGAATTTCGGAATTCGCAAGGTGGGCGAACTTGCAGAGCTGCCGGCCGCAGCTGTCGCCGAACGCCTTGGACGGGACGGGCGACAGGCGTGGAGTTCTGCGCATGGAGGGACACGCCGACGGATCAACGGCCGCCGCCTGCCGGCGGAGATCGTGGAGGCGCTCGAGTTCCCGGAGGCGGTGGCGAACGAGCTGACGCTCCGTCGCGCTTTTACCGTGCTGCTCGAGCGGCTGCTCGCCCGGCCTGAGCGAGAGAACCGCTTCGCGCGGAAGCTGGCCGTTTCAGCCCGCCTCGCCGCCGGTGGCTCGTGGCGGCGTACCGTGACGCTGCGCGACCCGACAGTCGAGCGCGATCGACTAAAGGCTGCGCTCGCGCCCAAGCTCGCCGAGCTGCCTGCACCTGTCGTAGAGCTTCGGCTCGAGCTCGTCGAGCTGACCGAGTCGAATGGGCAGCAGCTCGAGCTCGTCCAGCCGGCTGGGAACGAGCTGGATGTTCGCCTCAGGGACAGCCTTCGCCAGGTGCGTGCGAGCACCGGATCGGGGTCTGTCGCAACCGTCGTCGAAGTAGCGCCGTGGTCACGGATTCCCGAAGCGCGGGCGATTCTCGTTCCCCGGGACGACTAGCGCACCCCGACGACGAAGCGTCATTCTGAAACGGTTAGGGGGAACCCGTCTCAAAACGAAGCCTTGTGCCGTCGGGGTAGCGTCATCCTGAAACGGGTTCTGAACGAGCCGAGACCAGCGCTCGTCGAGTCGAGCTTCGACGGGGCACCGCGGCAGGTGAATCGCCAGCCGGTGGCCGTCGTGCGCGAGGAGTGGCGGGTGGTCGACCGTTGGTGGACGGAGGCTCCCGTCAACCGCCGGTACTTCGACGTCGTGCTCGAGAGCGGGCAGAACATCGTCGTCTTCCGGAACGAGGAGCGGGGGGGATGGTTCACGCAATCCGCCTAAAATCGCGCTCCGCGCTCAATTTTAGGCGGAGAATTTCGTTTGCGCGTCTGTGGGCGAAGACGGGCAAAGCCCGCCTCCGCGGCTTTAACAACCCTGCGAGTTCCGTGATCGTCTTGCGAGGTTGCGAGGTTAGGAAAACCGGTTGAAGTACGTCGAGCTTCACTGCCACTCGGCTTACTCGTTCCTCGACGGTGCGTCTCAGCCAGAGGAGCTCGCAGTGCGGGCCGCCGAGCTCGGATACGACGCTCTCGCGCTGACGGATCACGACGGTGTGTACGGATCGCTCGAGTTCGCGCATGCCGCGAGGGCCTTCTGTGTGCGCCCGATTACCGGCGCTGAGGTCACCCTAGGGGGTGGGAGCCATGTGACGCTGCTCGTGGAGACGGCGCGGGGTTACGCGAATCTCTGCCGCCTGCTCACGGCGGCGCACGCGCATACGAGGCCGCCCGGGCGCGAATCTGAAGCGCCGCGCCCATCCTCGCTCGATCTCGAACAGCTACTCGAGTTGAGCGACGGGCTTGTTTGCCTGTCCGGTTGCGCGCGCGATGGCCTCGGTGTCCGCGACCCGAATGTGGCCGCGCGCGTCGCCCGTACCTTCGGACGCGATCGTTTCTTCGTCGAGCTACAGCGTCCCTACGAGCGCGGGGACGCCCGGCGAAACGCGGCCCTCCGGGACCTTGCGTCGGCTCTCGGGGTCGACACGGTCGCCACGGGGGATGTCCATGCGCATCACCCGCGGCGTGCGGTACTCCAGGATGTTCTCGTTGCGATCAAGCACCGCGCCTCGCTCGACGGCTGTGAGCGCGAACGGCGCGGCAATCATGAGAGCGTCCTGTTGGCACCCGAGGAGATGGCCGAGCGCTTTCCGGACGATGCCCGCGCGGTAGCACGTACGGCGGAGCTCGCGGAACGGCTGCAATTCGACCTGACGGAGGAGCTCGGGTACCGCTACCCGGACTTCTCGGACAGCGCCGAACCCGCGGACGTCCAGCTGGCGCGCATTTGCGAGCGCGCGTTCGAGGACCGCTATGGGTATGGCGTTCGAGCTGGGGGGACGTCCCGGCTTCCCCACAAGAGACGGACACGGCAGCGCCTGGACGAAGAGCTAGCTCTCATTCGCGATCTCGGCCTCTCCGGCTTCTTCCTGCTCCACTGGGAGGTGCTCGAGCTCGCACGCGAGATCGCTCTCCAAGTGCGCGGCCCCGGGTCGCCGCGGCACGTGCTTCCTCCCGGCCGCGGCCGGGGCAGCTCGGTCGGGTCGCTCGTCTGCTATCTGACCGGTCTTTCCCACGTCGATCCGGTGCAGGCGGATCTCTCGCTCGGACGCTTCCTGAACCGCGAGCTCGACTCGGTGCCGGACATCGACCTCGATTTCCCGCGCGACATCCGCGAGCAGCTGATCGTCGCGGTCACCGATCGCTACGGCCGCGAGCACGCCTCGCTCGTCGCCAGTTTTGCGACGTATCGCTCGCGCGGTGCCATTCGCGACGTGGGCAAGGCCCTCGGCCTGCCGTACGCCGAGCTCGAGCGGCTCGCCCGTGTCACGGACGGCTGGAACGCGAAGCGGGTGGGGGAGGAGCTCGCATCGTTGCCGGATGCATTCGCAAAGGCGTCTTCGCCGCGCTGGCAGGCGTTCGCCCAGATCTGTGCGGACATCGCAGGCCTGCCTCGCCACATCTCCCAGCACCCGGGTGGGATGGTGATCTCGAGCAGGCCGCTCGTCGAGCTCGTCCCCGTCCAACCGGCGGCGATGGCCGGCCGCCAGCTCTGCCAGTGGGACAAGGACTCCTGCGCGGATGCGGGCTTCCTGAAGATCGACCTGCTCGGGCTCGGGATGCTCTCGGCAGTCGAGGACTGCGTCGATCTCGTCTCTCTCAGCGCGACCGCCGACACGCCGCTCGATCTTTCGCGCATCCCGCTGGACGACCAGGCCGTCTACGACGAGATCCAGCGGGCCGACACGGTCGGCGTTTTCCAGATCGAGAGCCGCGCCCAGATGCAGATGCTGCTCCGGACGCGTCCGGAGAATCTCGACGACCTGACGGTCGAGGTCGCTCTCGTACGACCCGGGCCGATCCAGGGCAAGGCGGTTCACCCCTACGTCGAGAACCGCCAGCGGATGCGCGAGGATCCGAGCTTCGTTCCGCCGGTGGACCACCCGCTCCTCGCAGAGCCGCTCCGGGCGACGCTCGGCGTGGTCGTGTTCCAGGACCAGGTGCTCGACGTCGCGACGGCTCTCGCCGGTTTCACCGTCGGCGAGGCGGAAGGTCTCCGCCGGGCGATGAGTCGCAAGCGCAGCCACGACGCGCTGGAGGCGTATCGCGGCCGCTTCGTCGAGGGTGCGGCGCGAAACGGGGTCGACGAAGAGACTGCGAATCGTGTCTACGACAAGCTCGTCGGGTTCTCGGGCTTCGGTTTCCCCAAGTCCCACGCGGCCGCATTCGGTTTGCTCGCCTACCAGTCGGCCTGGGTTCGGCATCACTATCCCGCCGAGTTTCTGTGCGCGCTTCTGAACGCGCAGCCGATGGGCTTCTATCCCCCGGCGAGCCTTGTTCGCGACGGGCAGCGACGGGGAGTGGAGGTGCGGCCGCCGCAGGTGAACCTGAGCGACGCGGCGTGCACGATCGAGGAAGGCGCCGTTCGGATCGGGCTCGCCCACGTCAACTCGGTCGGCGACGACGACGCTGGAGCGCTGGTCGCCGAGCGTGATCTGAACGGGCCCTTCCGCAGCGTCCTCGAGCTGGCCCAGCGGGCGCCGCTCGATCGTCGCGAGCTCGAGGCGCTCGTGATTGCGGGCGCCTGCGACTGCTTCAACGAGCCGCGCCGGTCACTCCTGTGGCAGCTTGGCCTCGTCCCGGAGACACGCAGCGTTCCGGGCTCGGGAGGCGCAGAGCGCCAGCTCGCCCTGCCGCTCGAGCCGACCGCGGAGGTTCCCGAGCTTCCCGAGCTGACGACGTGGGAGCGAATGCTCGCCGATTACAGGCAGACGAACCTCTCGATTGGTACGCACCCGCTCGAGCTCCTTCGCCCTCATCTTCCGCCCGACGTCATCTCGAGCAAGGAGCTCTCACGCCGTCCGCCGGGCGCCCGCGTCGCCGTGGCGGGCATGGCCATCGCACGCCAGCGACCGGCAACGGCGAAAGGTGTTGTCTTCATGCTGCTGGAGGACGAGCATGGGCAGGTGAATCTGATCGTTCCGCCCGCTGTCTACGAGCGCTTTCGCGCCATCATTCGGGGGGAGCCGCTGGTCCTGGCGCACGGGAAGGTCGAGCGGGTCGGCCGAAATCAGAACGTGCTCGTGCGCGAGCTCGCCACTCTGGGCCCCCTCGCTCGAAGCGTGTCCGGCGTCACGGAAGTCAGCGGTGCGTTGCCCAGCGCGCACCATTTCGGGCATCGTTAGCGCAAGACAAAGGGCCGCGGTTGCGGCCCTTTCTCCAAGCTGAGGAAAAGTTTTCTAGGGCTTGCCCAGGCCTTCGAGCGCCCAGGTGATGTGCGTGTAGATCCGGAAACCGTGCCCGAAGTCCTCGACGATGGACGACGTCCGGATGGTGTCCAGCCGCTGCGTCGCAATCGGGGAGGCGTTCTCGGGCAGCTGCGCGGCTGCCACCGAGGACACCGTGCTCGACGAGTCCGTGTGTGCGTAGATGGTCTCCAGCTGCTGGTAATCGTGTGCGTTTGGGCTCGGATTGTCGAGCGCGTCCGCGTAGTCCATGCAGGTATTCAGGTCAGCGCCGGACTCGTCCTGATGCCCGAGCCCGTAGCCGTGCCCGATCTCCTGGCACATGACGTGCCGCTCGGCCGTGTAGTTGTACCGCGTGGAGTTGAAATAGGTGTCGTTCATCTTGGCGCTCGCCTTGACGATGTGGCCGCCGGTTGTCCAGATCTGGGCAAGACCCAGCCAGCCGTTGTAGCCGTATGTGGTGTTGCACACCTCGATGCGGCCGTTGGTCGCGTTGCACCGCCTTGGATTGCCTGCCGTACCCGTAACGACAGGCGAGTTGAGCACACTCGACGCCGTCCAGTCGGCAGATGCTCCTGCGAGCGCCCCGTCCCAGTTCGAATAGGCCGTGTTGGAGACGTTGTCGCCCAGCGGAACGGTGAACGGGTTCGCCGTGCGAGCCCAGTGGTAGTTACCCCAGGCATGGCTTGCCGAGGCGGTCGAGGCTGTCGTGCCGGCGGCTAGAAGCGCCAGGGCAGCCAGAAGGAAGAACGGACGTACGCGCATGAAACCCCCCTCTAGGACGTCAGTCAGCGCGCGGAGTGTACGGCAGCGTTGTCACAAATGCAACCGGCCCGAGCCGGTTCATGGCTCCAGTCCGAGCGCAAAGCGCGGAAACCATTTCAGGACAGCCCGATTGAATGCTTGCTCGTAGGCAATCGCGATATCGCGGGTCAGAGTCCACGAGTAATGGTCCCGGATGTCCGCGAGCGCCTCGGTGGCCGTCTCGACGAGGTCCAGGAAATCGCCGTAGCGCTCCTCGGCCTCATCCTTCGCCGCTAGATCGTAGGCTCGCTCTGCTTGGTCGCAGTCGCGGATGAGCTGTGCGTGATCCGTCTCGAACAGGCTGAGTTGGCGCGCGATGAGCTCGTCGAACCGGTCTCTCATCGAACGACCTCGCGGTACACCTCGAGATGGTCGGACGCCGCCTTCTCCCACGTGAGCGAGTCCGCCGCGCGGCGAGCGCCGTCTCGGGCCTCAGCGAGCGCGTCCGGGTTCTCGAGCAGGTCGGTGACCGCGCCGGCGAGCGCGCCCACGTCTCCCGGTGGAACAACGCGGCCGGCTCCGAACGCGCGAACCGGGTCGGGGAGTCCGCCCACGTCGTAGACGATGGCGGGGACGCCGGCTCCGAGTACTCGCAGCAGGGCACCGCTCTGGTCGATCTCTCCTCGGTAGGGGAATAGTCCTACGGTCGTCTCGCCGAGCGCCCGGTCGAGCTCGGCATCGGATAGATATCCCAATCGCCACTCCGCGAGAGGGCCGGCTGCCTGCCTGTAACGATCGACAGGCTCCGCCGGATCGCCCGCGACGAGGAGCCGTGCGCCGGCGACCTGCCTGACTGCCTCGATGGCGTCCGCAAGTCCCTTGTACGGACGGATCACGCCGAGACAGAGAAGCGTTCGCCCGTCGTCGCGCCGGACGGGATCGCTCCGAAACGCAGGGTGGGCGATCACCCGCAACTGTGCCTCGGGCACTCCGATCTCCGCGAGCGCATGGCGGCCGCGCTCGCTGTGAACCACGATCCGCGCGAAGCGCCCGAGCAATCGACGCCAGAGGGCGTGCTTCTCGGCGGTTCTCCGGGGGAGCAGGTCGTGGGCGGTGAACACAGCGGGTGGCGTGAGCCGGAGCAGCCGGTCGTCGATCTCAGGGGCGGCCAGCCACTGCACGTGGACGACGTCCGCCCGCTCGTGACGGAGGCGCGCGAGGCCGAGGCAATGCTCCGCTGCCTTCAGCGGCAACCGCGCCCGGGAGCGGCGGAAGAGGCGCGTGGTCAGCGGATAGAAGACCTCTTCTCGCCGGTAGCCGGCGGGCGCTGGCGCCACACCGAATCGAAAGCGTGACGTGAGTAGCCGGACGTCTGCTCCCGCAATCGACAGCGCGGCCGCCAACTCGTGGTCGTACTGCGGCGTAAATGCCGCGGGATCGGCAAGGATGACGCGCACCGCCCGTACACTAGTGCCGCCTTGGAACTGCTCCTGCGCAGCTGGAACCTGTTCCACGGCAACGCGAATCCTCCCGAGCGCCGGACGTTTCTCGAGCAGATGGTGCGGCTCGCCGTCGCGGACCGGCCGACCGCCGTCTTCCTCCAGGAAGTGCCGGCCTGGGCGCTCGGCAAGCTGGGCGGTTGGAGCGGAATGGCCACCGTGGCGGAAGTGGCGGCCCATCCGACACTCGGGCCGTTCCCCTCCACAGCCGCGCTCGGACGAGCGCTCACGGCGCTGCACCCGGGACGCCTGCGGTCGGCCTTCGCGGGACAGGGAAACGCCCTGCTCCTGGGGCAAGGGGCGCGCGTCGTTGCTCGGAGCTGCCTGACGCTCAACACGAGAGCGTTTCGGCGGGCTCAGGCCCAGTGGCTCGACCTTCCGTCTGTCGCCCGTTGGACGTGGGCGAAGGAACGCCGGATCTGTCAGGCCGTGCGCGCGATTCTTCCGGATGGACGGGCAGCTCTGCTCGCAAACCTGCACGCAACGGGCTACCGCCCTGACAAACGGCTTGCGGACGCCGAGCTTCTGCGTGCCGCCGTATTCGCCGATGCCCTTGCCGAGCCGGGTGACGTCTGCGTGCTGGCAGGAGACTTCAACGTGACCGCGGACCATTCGACCACGATGAAGGACCTGGCCTCGGCCCAGTGGGGCTTCTCGCGCGCCGGTGAGGGCATCGACCACATCCTCGTGCGCGGAGCGGAGGTGTCGACACCCGAGCCGTGGCCGCGCGACCGCCGGCTGGTCGACGGACGAATCCTGTCCGATCACGCGCCCGTCGATCTCGTGTTGCGATGACGTTCGAGGAGGCTCGCGCAGCCTTCCCCGTGCTCGGGCATCAGGCGTATCTGAATGCGGGGAGCATGGGCCCCCTGGCCCGGGCCACGCACGATGCGATGGCCGCTCAGAGTGAAAGGGAGCTCGCCGAAGGGCGCAGTGGCCCCGGCTTCATCGAGGAGATGCAGAACCTCCGGCAGGCGGCACGCGAGCGTTTGGCGGAGCTGCTTCGTGTGCCCGCCGAGCATCTCTCGCTGACGAGCTCGACCACCGACGGCTGCAACATCGTCCTCTCCGGATTAGATCTCGGCCCCGAGGACGAGATTGTGACGACCGACGAGGAGCACTTCGGGCTGCTCGGGCCCCTGCATGTATCCGGCGCGCGCGTCGTGGTCGCCCGCACTCGGGACCGGCCCGCGGACGAATCCTTCGACGCGATCCTCGGCTGTGTCACTCCGCGGACCAGGTTGCTCGCGCTTTCCCACATCTCATGGCTCACCGGGAAGCTGCCGCCCATCCGGGAGCTCAAGGACGAGACCGCCTTGCCGGTGCTCGTGGACGGAGCGCAGTCGGTGGGAGCGATCGAAGTGGATGCGCGGCCGTTCGACTTCTACACGGTCTCGGCGCAGAAGTGGCTCTGCGGCCCGGACGGGACCGGCGGCCTCTGCGTGCTCGACCCGGAACGACTGCGCGTCGCCATGCCGTCGTATTTCGCCCAGGCCGCGTACGAGGTGGACGGCAGCTTCACGGCCAAGCCGGGCGCCGCGAGGTTCGACCCGGGATGGCTTCCGCCCGCCTCGCTGGCGGGGCTCCTTGCCGCCATCGACGCTGCGCCGGCCTGGCGGTTCGAGCGCGCGGCGGAGATCGCCGAGCGCTGTCGCAAGCGGTTGTCGGAGCGCTACGCCGTCGTCACCGAGCCCGGGCAGGGCACGCTGGTCACCTTCAGCCCCGGGAAGGAGGACCTTGACGCGCTCGTGGCCCGGATGTACGACGACGGCGTGGTGGTGCGGCGCCTTCCGGGCACCGGTTGGCTCCGCGTGTCCTGCGGCTACTGGACGAGCGACGAAGACCTGGAGCGGCTCCTGGCCGCGCTCGAAGCAGAGTAGAGGCTAACTCGTTCGGAGGCCAAGCTTGGGCGCAATCGGCCGCATTGCCTGGATGACGAAGGCGATGTGCTCGTCCAGATCCACGCCGACCTCCTCGGCCCCTTTGAGGACATCGTCGCGATTGACGCCGGCGGCGAAAGAGGGCTGCTTCAGCTTCTTTCTGACCGACCGCGGCTCGAGCGTGTCGATCCCGTCCGGTCGAACCAGGCCGCAGGCATGCACGAAGCCGGCCAGCTCGTCGCACGCGAAGAGAGCCCGCTTGAGTGGCGTGTCGCGGGGGAGAGACAGATGCTCGGCGTGCGAGAGGACCGCTTCGATCACTTCCTCCGGATACCCCTCGTCGCGGAGGATGGGAGCGCCGTCTTGAGGATGCTTGTCGAGCGTCGGGTGGATCTCGTAGTCGAAATCGTGGAGAAGCGCCGTGACGCTCCAGAGCTCCTCGTCCTCCCCGAACCGCCGGGCGTACGCTCGCGTCGCCGCCTCCACCGCCAGGGCGTGACGGAGCAGTGCCTCGCTTTTTGTGTGCCGCGTGAGCGTCTCCCAGGCGGCTTCGCGACTCGGCTGCATCGGGAAGCTAGGGTACTCAGGTCGTGCCGACCGCCGTCGAGGACAGGCTGATGGAGTCCTTCGTGATCGAGGGTGGCCGGCCGCTCAGCGGCCGACTCCGCGCCGCGGGCAACAAGAACGGGGTCCTGCCCATCCTGGCCGCCTGCCTCCTCACGGAGGAGCTGGTGACACTCACGAATGTGCCGCGGATCCGAGACGCCGAGACGATGATGGATCTGCTCATCCACCTTGGCGCGGACGCCGAGTGGGCGGGTGACAACGAGGTGCAAGTGCAGGCCGCCGACATCGCGACGCACCACGTCGACGATGAGCTCGGCAGCCGGATTCGGGCCTCGTTTCTGCTGGCCGGCCCGCTGCTCGCCCGGCTCGGCCGTGCCAGTGTGCCCCCGCCCGGTGGCGACGTGATCGGCCGCCGGCGCCTCGATCCGCACATCCACGCCTTCGCAGAGATGGGTGCCGACATCTCGATCGCCGATCGCTACGAGATTCGCGGTGAGAGGCTCACGGGGAAGCCCATCCATCTCGACGAGGCGTCCGTTATGGCGACGGAGAACACCGTCATGGCGGCGACGCTAACCCCGGGGCGGACGACGATCTCGAACGCGGCTTGCGAGCCTCACGTGCAGGACCTCTGCCGGTTCCTGGTCTCGCTCGGCGCCAGCATCGAGGGCATCGGCTCGAACGTGCTCCACGTCACGGGCGTGGAGCGGCTGTCGGGCGGCAGCCACGCGATCGCCGCCGACCACATCGAGGTCGGGAGCTTCATCGGGATGGCCGCGCTGACGGGCGGCGAGCTCACGATCGACGCGGCAGTGGCCGACGACCTGGGACCGATCCTGCCGGTGTTCGAGCGGCTCGGTGTGGAGGTCGAGCTGAGCAGCACGTCGGTCCGCGTGGCGCCGAACCAGCAACTCGTGATCCAGGACGACCTTGGCGGAGCCATCGCGAAGATCGAGGACGGCCCCTGGCCGGCCTTCCCGGCTGACCTCACCTCGATCGCCGTCATGGTCGCGACGCAGGCGATCGGGACGATTCTCATCTTCGAGAAGATGTTCGAGAGTCGCCTGTTCTTCGTCGACAAGCTCGTCTCGATGGGCGCCCGCATCATCCTCTGTGATCCGCACCGCGTCGTCGTCACCGGGCCGGCGAAACTGTACGGGCAGCGGATGTCGAGCCCCGATATCCGAGCGGGCATGGCGATGCTCCTCGCCGCGCTCTGCGCCGAGGGCACATCCATCATCGGCGACGCCTACCAGATCGACAAGGGATACGAGCGCATCGATGAGCGCCTCCGCTCGCTCGGCGCGCGCATCGAGCGCGTGCACGCGTAGTACCGTGTCCGAGGTGGCGGCGAGCGAATACGCGGGCAAGCAATTGCGGGCGAGCGTGTCCGTTGCGGGGGTAGGTACGGCGAATGTCGTAACAGGGCTGCCGGTCCTCGATCACTTGCTGGGGCTCGTCGCCGAGTACGGCTCGTTCAACCTGGCGGTGGAGGTCGCGCCCACGGGTGCGCAGGCCGAGGTGGCGGCAGCGGCGACCGCACTCGGCGAGGCCCTGGCGACGCCCCTGCGGGAACCGGGCGTCCGCGGCCACGGCTCAGCCGTGGTCCCGGCGGACGAGGCGCTTGCTCACGTCGCTCTAGAAAGATCGGACCGGCCACTCGTCGTTTCCAACGTCGATCTCACCGACGCCCGGGTCGGGGGACTCGGGACCGACCTCGTGGCGACGTTCGTCAACGAGCTGGCGTCGGCTGCCGGCCTTACTCTCCACATCCGCCTGATCGGCGGCGACGAGACCCAGCACGTCCTCGAGACGATCTTCAAGGGGCTCGGCGTCGCGCTGGCGCAGGCGTGCCGTTCCCGTAATCGCGAGGAGAACCGATGACCGACAAGGCTGTTGTTCGAACCGATAGGGCTCCGGCGCCGTATCAGGGCGCCCCGTACTCGCAGGCGATTCGCGCAGGTGCCTTCGTGTTCGTCTCGGGGCAGCTGGCTCTCCGACCCGGGGAAACAGAGCTTGCGGGGGGATCGATCGGCGAGCAGACGGAGCAGGTGTTCGCCAATCTGCGCGCGGTGCTGGAGGCAGCCGGAAGCGGTCTCGATTGCCTCGTGAAGACGACCGTCTTTCTCGCCGACCTCGCCGACTTCCCTGGTATGAACGAGGTGTACGCGCGTCACGTAGGCTCCGAGCCGCCTGCCCGCTCGACGGTCGAGGTGGCCGCGCTCCCGTCGGGAGCGCTCGTGGAGAT
>JACCTQ010000112.1 GCA_013812265.1 Actinomycetota bacterium | reverse complement strand
CCGGCAACTTCGGCTCACGCCGGGGTATAGAGGTCTCCTCCGTGACTCTCCACCCGTCGGGGATACCGCACGGCCCGCATCCTGGGCTGGCGGAGAAGTCGATCGGTCTGACGGAGACGCACGAGCTCGCCGTCATGTGCGACACGTTCCACCCGCTGCGCCTGACGAAGCTCGCGAAGGGGATGGACGATCCCGCCTACGCGTACTCCTGGTACGAGGAGGACGGCGCTGCTGCGCCCAGCCCCGAGGAGGACCCGGCCGGGGTCACCTCGCATTTCTAGCGCTCTCCTCGTTCCCGCGCGCAAGGTTCGTCTACGTGGGTGACTGGGTCCCGGACCGCTGCGCGGCGCTGGCCGCCGACTGAGTCTTCGCCCGCGACGGCCTGGCCGAGTACCTAGACGTCCAAGGTATTCGGTACGAGCCGTTCGACGACTTGTCCGAGGTCTCCCCGCGACCTGAGGTCGCAGCGGTCCGCCTAGCCGCGTGCTAGGACCCCCGGTAACTTGGGGAAACGGCAGGACGTTTCGCCCTCCTCAAGACACATGGTCAACCGAGGAAGAGGAGGGACATGAAGCGCCTATTGGTTCTGACCGCCGCCGCGCTTGCGGCCGTCAGCATCTATGCGGTGACGGCGCCCGCGGGTCAGCAGGCCGTGACGCCGAAGCAATTTGCGGCGCTGCAGAAGAGGGTCACCGCGCTGGAGAAGAGCCTGAAGACGGTCCGGGACGCGACGAACGCCCTCGGCACCTGCCTTGTCGGGGCAGCCCAGGCAGTGCCTGTGGGAGTCTTCGGCGGCACCGCCACGGAGGGTTACACTTACCGCCTCGCCAGCGGGCAGCAGGTGCTGGCGAGCGCTCTCGACACGCTCGCCGAGAACGAGATCACCGCCACGACGCCGTTCATGCTCGTGACGAGCCGCGACTGTGCGAACGCGATCAACAGCGGACGCGCGATCCCGGTGCTGAAGACCGAGGCGGGCGCTTTCCGTCCCGTTCTGCACCGCAAGCGCTAGTAGCTCGGGAACCCGGCCGGCCGGGTTCGCCAGAGCCCGGCCGGGTCTCGTTCGGTCGTGGCCTGCTCAGGGCGCAGCGACCATGCTCTCGAGCAGCGCAGCCGGTCCCAGCAGCGCGAGCAGCGCGCTGAATGGTGCGATCGTCGGGGCCGTCGTCGACTGCCTGGGCACGCGGAGCGCGTTGCAGATCCCACGGTCGTTGAGTGTTACGGCGGCGGCGGGGAAGACGCTGCGGCCGGCGACCTGGTTGACGGCCGACCACGTCCCCTGGAACGAGTCACCCGTGACGGCGGTCAGGCAGATGGCGAGCCCGAGCGAGCTGAGGCCCACCTCCTCGTTGTCCTTCGATTGCTTCTGAAGGGTCTTCACCTGCTTCTGCAGAGTGGTGACCTGCTTCTGCAGCGTCGCGACCCGGCGCTCGAGCGGCGTTGCCGCCGAGCCGGGGCCTGCTGTCATCAGGATCCCTGCGCCGAGCACGGCCGCAAGCGCCTTCTTCATGGGTCGACCTCCTGAGGTTGAGTGCCTCGGAGGTTAGAGGCTACGGTGCCGGCGGCGGGGCCGTCGAGCCGCCGGCGCGGAGCCTCGGCCGAAAGACGAAGTGAGGCATTACCCGCGGCGGCTCCTCGATCAGGGTCCGGAGCGCGTCCACCGCGACCCGGGCGATGTCCTCGATCGGCTGCACGACAGTCGTCAACGGAGGATTCGTCCATGCCGCCGCCTCGATGCCGTCGAAGCCGACGATGGAGAGATCCTCGGGGACCCGGAGACCGGCGGCGCGCGCAGCCTGTAGCGCGCCGATCGCCATGAGGTCGCTCGAGCAGATGACGGCGGTGGGCCGGCCGCGCCCGTTCCCGACGAGCTCCCGTAGCGCCGCTCTGCCTCCGTCGATGCTGAAATCGCCGTGAGCGACGAGCTCGGCGGAGTCCAGCCCGGCGGCACGAAGAGCCGCCTCGCGTCCCGCGCCCTTCTCGCGGGTGGGCAGGACGTGCTCCGGGCCCGCCACGAACGCGATGCGGGAATGCCCCAGGTCGATCAGGTGTTGGGTCGCAAGCTGTCCGGCGGCCCGCTCGTCGACTCCGACCGAGGTGACGTGCAGCGTGTCTATGGCGCCGTTCACGAACACCAGCCGCGCGCCGTCCGCCAGCAGGCGGGCGTAGTGTGCGTGGTCGCCCCGCAGATCGGTCATCTCGCACGAGATGAAGATCATCCCTTCGACCCGTCGCTCGAGCAGCATGTGGACGTAGTCGGCCTCCCGGCGGGCGGAACCCGCCGTATTGCAGAGAATGGACGCGTAACCCAGCTCAGTGGCTCTGGTCTCCATTGCCTGGGCGAGCGCGGGAAAGATCGGGTTCGCGAGCTCCGGAACGAGCAGGCCGATGGCGCCGCTCGTCTGCGGCCGGCCCGGCGGCACGTACAGGAGCTCGCGCATGGCGCGCTCCACTCGGCTTCTCGTGTCCGGCCGGACCGTGTTCGGGGCGTTCGTCACGCGCGACGCCGTCGCGACGCTCACGTCTGCCCGTTTCGCCACTTCGCGGAGCGTTGCCACAACACCGTATGTAACAGATTCTCAGGACGGAAACAACCGACGGGGGCGCTTTCCTTGACTTTCTGAGTCCCTATTGCGTATTGTCCGGCCTGCTTGTTTCATCGTCATAAAACACGTTTCAGCGTATCTGCGACCCTTCGCCGGCTAGGTGCTCGGCGGGTTGCGGGGGAGGAGCACAGCGCATGAAGAAGAGGATTGGTGTATTCGGCCTGCTCGTGGCACTCGTCGCGACGTCGGCCTTGATGGCCGGAACGCTGCCGTCGGCGGCTACCGGCTCGGGCAGTGCCGCAGCGGGAACGGCCCGCACGGCCGCGACCACGATCAGGATCTGGGCCGACCGGGATCGGAAGCCGGCGGTGACGCGGGTGGCGAACCAGTGGGCGAGCCGGCGAGGCGTGACTGTCGAGGTGGTCGAGAAGGAGTTCGGCAAGATCAGGGACGACCTGAAGACGGTCCGCGCGGAGAACGCGCCGGACGTCATCGTCGGAGCGCACGACTGGACCGGTCAGCTGGCCGCCGACGGTCTCGTGCTTCCGCTGTTCCCGAAGAAGGCGTCCACGGCGCAGGTTCCGGGGTACGCGCTCGACGCGTTCTCGTACGGAACGACGACGAAGCGCCTGTACGGAGCGCCTGTCGCAATCGAGAACGCCGGTCTCGTCGTCAATACGCGGCTCGCGCGCGTGCCCAAGAACTGGGCCGACCTGGAGAAGCAGGCGCTCGCCTTCAAGAACAAGGGCGACGGCCGGTTGGCAATCGCGGTTCAGCAGGGCCAGGACGGGGACGCCTATCACATGTACCCCTTCTTCTCCGGCCTCTGCGGCTACGTGTTCGGCAAGAACAAGAGCGGCGCGCTGAATCCCAAGAACATCGGACTCGGGAACTCCAAGTTCCTGAAGAACACCGCCCTCGTGGACAAGTGGAACCGAACGGGCCTGATCAACGCGAAGGTGAACGGAGACGCAGCCCGTGACGCGTTCCTGAACGGGAAGGCGGCCTTCTGGGTGACCGGACCCTGGAACATCGACACGATCGTGGCCAAGGGCATCAAGTTCCAGGTGGTGCAGGTGCCGAAGATCAAGTGCAAGTCGGTGCCGTTCCTGGGCGCGCAGGGCTTCATGGTGACGCGGTTCGCGACCACGCACGGGGTCACGAGCGCGGCGAAGGACCTGGTGTCCAACTACATGCTCGGCTCCGGCCCGCAGGTGCAGCTATCGGTGGCGAACGGGCGCTACCCGGCGAACACGAAGGCCGGCAAGGCCGTCAAGAACAAGTACCTGGCCCAGTTCGGCCGGGCGGGCCAGGGCGGCGTGCCCATGCCCAACATCCCGCAGATGGGCAGCGTCTGGTCGGAGCTCGGCGGCGCCTGGGTCAAGGCGACCAGAGGCGAGGGAGCGACGAAGGCCCGGGCGGCTTTCGCGACCGCCGCGCGGAACATCCTCAACAAGATCGGCTGATCCTCTGAGAACGTTGGGTGGGGGCGCTCGGCTGGGCCGGGCGCCCCCACCGCTTCACCTTCGCAAAGGAGCCTGCGTGAGCATGCAACACGTCTGGTCTCGCCGGGGCGCTCCGCTCCGGGTGTCCGGGCTGATCGAGCCGGTGGCATGAGCACCGCGCTGCCCAAGCCGGGGGCGGGCGGGGCTGCCGCGGCCGCGCGATCCCTGCCGTCGCGCCTGATGACCGCTTTCTCGGGTCCCGTCGGCCTGGCCGTGAAGATCGTGCTGCTCGGCATCGTGAACGCGCTCGCATTGTGGGCCGGCGTCGTGCTTGCGGGCGAGGGCAACTGGCTCGCCGTAGGTGTGCTCGTGCTCACGACGCTCGCCATCGACGCGATCTATCTCCTGCGGCGCGGGACGCTCCCGCTCAAGTTCCTGATCCCGGGAACCATCTTCCTGCTCGCGTTCCAGGTCGTTCCGATCGCCTACACGATCAACGTGGCATTCACCAACTACTCGACGGGGCACATCCTCTCGAAAAGCGAAGCGATCGAGGGCATCAATCGCAACTCGCTCGAACCTCCGGCGGACGGTAAGACCTACGTGATGGCGCCGGCGCGCGACGAGGACGGCGAGCTGGTCCTGCTCCTGGTCGACGAGGCCGACGGCTCCACGTTCGTCGGCTCGCCTGACGGCATCGAGCCGCTCGCACGAGAAACCGTCCGCATCTCACCGGACGGCGTCATCGTCGACGCCCACGACTACGAGCTCGTGAAGGGCAACGCACTCTTCACGCTCGACAAGGAGCTCGAGACCTACACCGTGCCCACCGGGGGGTCGAGCGCGATCCGTCCCGAGGGCCTCGAGGCTGCTCTCGAGCTGAAACCCTCGCTCCGCCATGACGAGGCGGCTGACACCTTCACGCGCGTGTCCGACGGGCAGGTGTTCCGGGACAACGGCCGGGGCTCGTTCGCGACCGCCGCCGGAGAGGAGCTCGAGCCCGGCTGGCGCACGACCATCGGTCTCGACAACGTGCGGCGTGTCTTCCAGGATCCGCTCGTCCGCGATCCCTTCGTCCGCGTCTTCATCTGGACGCTGGCGTTCGCCGTGCTCACCGTGGGGCTCTCGTTCTTCATCGGCCTCTTCCTGGCCATCACGCTCGACAAGAAGATCCGCTTCCAGCGTTTCTATCGCACCGTGCTGGTCGTTCCCTACGCGATCCCCGCGTTCCTCACGATCCTCGTCTGGGCGGGCCTCCTGAACGACGACTTTGGCGTCGTCAACAAGCTCCTGCACACCAGCATCCCGTGGTTGTTCGACCCGACCTGGGCGAAGGTCTCCGTGCTGCTCGTCGCCCTGTGGCTCTCGTTTCCCTACTTCTTCCTCGTCTCGCTCGGAGCGCTGCAGTCTATCCCGGGCGAGCTCGTCGAGGCCGCCCGCGTGGACGGTGCGGGCGCCTGGCAGGTCTTCCGCAAGATCACCCTCCCGCTGCTCCTTGTCGCCGTGGCCCCGCTTCTCATTGCGTCGTTCGCCTTCAACTTCAACAACTTCAACAACATCTACCTGCTGACCGGCGGCGGCCCGCCCTCCGAGGACCAATCCATCGCAGGGGCGACGGACATCCTCATCAGCTACACGTACAAGCTCGCGTTCGAGGCGGGCAAGGGCCAGGACTACGCCCTCGCGGCTGCCGTCTCGATCTTTATCTTCTTCATCGTCGCGACGATCTCGGGCGCCGCCTTCTGGCGCTCGAAGGCACTCGAGAACGTGCGCTGAACGGCGCGCCGAAAGGGGAACCTCGATGAGCACGATCGAACAGTCAGAGCTTGCCGTCGGCACAGCGGTGGCCTCTGGCCGCCGGCGCCGGCGGCCGTTCGGCACTGGCGACTGGTGGCGCCACGTGGTCGGGATCATCGCCGTCCTCTGGGCGCTCCTGCCCGTCGTCTACGTCGTGTCCGCCGCGTTCAACTCGGTGCCCTCGCTCTCGAGCGCGACGCTCATTCCCGACAGCATCACGCTGGACAACTTCCGGGAGATCCTGAGCACGAAGAGGGACGACCCGGACGCCCCGACCGCCAACTACGTGCGCTGGTACGCGAACTCGATCATCATCCCGGGCGCAGCGGCGCTCTTCAGCGTGTTCCTGGGCGCTCTCGCCGCGTATGCGTTCAGCCGCTTCCGGTTCAAGGGCCGGCGGATGGGGATGCTCGCCCTGCTCCTGATCCAGATGTTCCCGCAGTTCCTCGCCCTCGTGGCGATCTACCTGATCATGCTCCACGCCGGCAACGTCTTCCCCTTCCTGGGCCTCAACACGAAGACCGGGCTCATCCTCGTCTACCTCGGCGGCGCCATGGGGGTGAACGCCTGGCTGATGAAGGGATTCTTCGACACGATTCCCGCCGAGCTGGACGAGTCCGCCCGGGTGGACGGCGCCACGCCGACGCAGGTCTTCTGGGGCGTCATCCTGCCTCTGGCGGCACCCGTGCTGGCGGTGGTCGGGCTGATCTCCTTCATCTTCACCCTGAACGAGTTCGTGATCGCGAGCGCCCTGCTGCAGACCACGGACAACTACACCCTCATCGTCGGCCTGCAGGGATTCATCGACGAGC
>JACCTQ010000222.1 GCA_013812265.1 Actinomycetota bacterium | reverse complement strand
CGGCGGCGGCCTCTTCCTCATCCTCTACGCGTACGACGGGTCGACCGTGGAGGCCTTCCGGTTCCTGAACGTCTTCGCCGGCGGGATTGTCGCCGGCGGTCTCTTCATCATCCTCTTCGCGTACACGCACGCGCTACGGTCGCTGCCGCCGGCGAGCGTCGCCGGGCTCCACGCCCTGTTCCACCCGCGGGCGCATGTCTCGATGATGCGGCTGTCGATCGTCGGCGTGGTCACCGCCGTCATCCTGGCAGTCCGTGACCCGGGCTGGGACGCGGAAACGTTGCTGCCGCTCGTGGGGACGCTCGGCGGCGTCGCGACAGCGATCTTGTCGCGGTTCTGGGTCGTCCCGATGAGCGACGCGATCATCGCCTGGAAAGAAGGCGGTCCCCCCGGCGATGCTCCCCGTGTCCTCCGCTCGTGGACGCTCCTGCACGCCGGCCGCGCCGCCGGCGGCCTCTTCGCGTTCGTCTGCTACCTACTGGCGGCGCTGCTCTAACCGGTCGCCGCCTGGCGGCCGGGCCGCGTCGCCTATCCCCGAGTTACCCGTCGACGAACGATTCCGAGGCCGTGACGTCGGCCGTTGCGACGCGGCTGCGCCGACCCCAGAGGCGGAAGGCGAAGATCACGGTTAGCGCGCCCACTACGATCACGACGACGGCGAGGGTGCCCCACGTGCTCACCGCCTGCGCGGCGGCCTTGCCGAAGAAATAGGCGGGGAGGCCGATGACGAGCGCCCACGTTACCGCCCCTGAGATGTTCCAGGCGAGGTAGCGCCCGACCGGCATCCCGGTGACGCCGGCGACCCAGCCGATCGCGGTGCGCAGGACCGGGACGTAGCGCCCGAGGAAGACGGCCTTGCCGCCGTGTCGGAGGAAGAATGCCTCCGCCGTGGCGAGCGGTCGCCTCGTCAAACGCCCGAGGAACCGCGACTCGAGGATCTGCCGCCCGCGCCAGCGCGCGAGGCCGTAGGCCGCCGCCTGGCCAAGAATGGCAGCAACGATCGCCGCCCCGAGAATCCTCTGGATGGCGACGTTGCCTTCCTGCGCGAGCGCGGCCGCCGTCACGATCGACAGTTCCCCGAGGCCGTAGGGAACGATGAAGGCCCCGAGAAACACCATGATGAACACGACGGGAGGCCCGTACGACTCGATCCAGCCCGCGATGTCCATGACGCGCGCCCCTAGGCCTTGACTCGTGCCGGCTGCGGCACACGCTCCGTCACGACGACGCGCGCGCCGTCGCTCGGACTCAGCAGGATCCCGCGTTTGCGGATCTTCTCGTCACGCGGCGCGGCCGGAGCGAGCCGCAGCCGCTGGGTCAGCATGCGCAGGACCTCTCTCATCTCGGACATCGCGAAGCCCCTGCCGATGCAATGGCGGTCGCTGGTGCCGCCGAATGGTATCCACGCGGACGGAGGCGGGGGGCTCTCGAGGAAGCGCTCGGGCCGGAACAGCTCGGGCTCGAGGTAGACATCCTCGCGGCGGTGGAGCAGGTACATGCACGGCGCGACGAGCGTCCCGGGCTCGAGGTCGTATTCGCCGAGCCGGATCGGCTCTGTGACGTACCGGGCGACGATCGGGATCGGTGGGCGAAGCCGCAGGGTCTCCTTGATGACGGCATCGAGGTATTCGTCGCCGTCGGTCTCCACCTCCGCCGCCAGCCGCTCGTGAGCGCCCGGGGTGTGTACGAGGCGCTCGACCGCCCACGCCAGGGCGGTCGCCGTCGAGCTGTGGCCCTGGATCAGGAGCGTGACCATTTCGTCCCGAAGCTCGAGGTCGGTCATCGGGCTGCCGTCGTCGTGCCGCGCCTGGACGAGCATCGCGAGGATGTCGTCGCGCTCCTCGAGGCGAGGGTCCAGCTTCGCGCGCTCGATCTCCTCGTACACCGCGGCGTCGAGCGGGGCGCGCTTCTCCACGAACGACTTGGGCAGCGCCTTGTCCGGCTTCCTCGTCGCGTGATGCAGCTTCGCCATCTTCCGTCGCTGCTCGCCGTAGGCGAGGATCGCCTTGATCCGCGCGCCCAGCCTCTCCTCCGCCTCGCGGCCGGTCACGCCGAAGATCGCGCCCATGATCACCTTCCGGGTGATCGCCTGCATGCGCGGCAGCAGATCGATGGGCGTGCGCAGCGGCCAGCTCGCGAGCTCCTCCTCGCAGGCGTATACCATCAGCTCGTGGTACCGGGCCACGCGGTCGTGGCCGAAGTGCGGCATCAGGAGCTTGCGCTGGACCATGTGCTCAGGCTCGTCGAGCAGGATCACCGAGTTTTCGCCGAGGAGCGCCGTGCCGATGAAGCGGTTCGCCTTCCCGGCGTGGAGCGCCGTTCCGTCGGCCTGGTACGCCTGCTCGATCAGCTTCGGATGTGAGATGACGACCATCGTCGTCCCCGCGAGCAGTCGGAGCGTCCAGATGTCGCCATAGCGCGCATGAGCGCCGTCGAGGAGCTCCGCGACCCGAAACATCCACTTGAAGGTGTTCCGGAGCGGGCCGGACGGACCGGGCGGCAAAGCCGACGGCATTTCCACCTCTCCTGCAGGCACGTGGTCATCCTACTACGCGCGTGCCTCCCCTTCAACGGGCGCGCGCGAAACATTGGAGGATCTCGTGCGTGGTGGAGGTGTCCGGCCGGCTTGTCGCGAAGACGACGGTGCGCCCGTCAGGATGCCGCGACGCGGTCGACCTTCGACATCATCGTCTGGTCGGGGAGCTCGAAGACGGGTCCTTCGAGGAAATCGATTTCGAAGTTCTCGGGATCATGCACGCCCTGGAAGTACTCGCCGTAGCGCTCGA
>JACCTQ010000057.1 GCA_013812265.1 Actinomycetota bacterium | reverse complement strand
GTCGACCTGCGGCTGAAAGCCCATGTCGAGCATGCGGTCGGCCTCGTCGAGGATGAGCGTGCGGATGTGCGACAGATCCACCATGCGGCGCTGCGCAAGATCCTCGAGGCGTCCGGGCGTCGCGACGAGTACGTGCGCCTTCTGCGCGCGCTTGGACTGAGCGTGCAGTGGTACTCCTCCGTAGACCGATGCGACCTTGAGACCCTTGATCCGCCCAAGCAGCTCGAGCTCCTCCGTGACCTGGACGGCGAGCTCGCGGGTCGGGACCAGCACGAGCGCCGAGGGCTGCGCGTCACGGGGGGCCGTTCGCTCCACGATCGGTAGTGCGAAGGCGAGCGTCTTGCCCGATCCGGTCGGCGAGCGGGCGAGGACGTCGAGCCCGGACATGGCGTCGGGGAGGACGAGCGCCTGGATGGCGAAAGGTTGGTCTATCGAGCGGGCAGCGAGCGCCGCCACGACAGGCGGGGACACGCCGAGCCCCGCGAATGATTGCTGTGACAAGTTGTTCGACTCCTTTAAGGGTTCGAGACAGGCCGACCTCGAAACACCCGAAGGAGGAACGAGAAAGCTCATCTCACAGGCCGACGGTATTGCCGACCGTGCATGCAGGGTAGCAGCGGGCCGCGGTTTAGGCGGCCGGTTCAGCGCCACCCAATGCAGCCCGGATCTTGTCGAGGGCGCCGCTCTCGGCCGTGTCGCCGCCCCCCGCGGCGTTCGCGACGGACTGGGCCAGCCCTGTCACGAAGGCTCGGTAGGCCTCCACCTCGTCGGACGCCTTCGTCTCGAGGGTCGCGACGGAGGACCGAAGCGCTTCGACCGTCTCGCTCTCGATCTCCCCGGGGGACGAGGTCAGCCCAAAGCCGCTCCCGCGTGTCTCGGCGAGCTCCCGGACAAGCTGACTGTTGCTGTCTTTGCGCGCGGCCACCAGGTGCTTCGCCAGGCTGCCTGCTTCCTTGAAGGTGTCGAAGAAGCTGCGGTCGCTGACGGAGACGAGCATTCCTGCGCCCGTCACGCCCTTTTGCATCGTCTCCCACTCCTCGCTCGTGAAATCCGCCTTCGCTGCCATGCCATTCCTCCGATCTCGGGAACGCTGTCAATCCGTTGTTCCACCTGCACGGATTCGCAATCGTCTGCCGCTGCGGCGAAGGCGTTAGTTCGAGTGGCTCAGAACCACTAAGTCGGGCAAGTGGCTCGGCACGACGCCCGCCGTACACTGAGCGCATGGATCCGCACTCGCTGACCGTGCTCGAATACCCGGCGGTCGCGGAACGGGTCGCACGCGCTACGTCTACGCCGTACGGCGCCGCTCTCGCTCGCTCGCTCGTGCCCACGCCCGATGCCGAGGAGGTCCGTCGCCGGCAGGCGCTGACGGCTGATGCGATCGCTCTGCTCGACGCCGCGGCCGAGCCTCCTTTGGCGGGCGTGGAGGACGTTCGAGACGCGGCCACGTACGCCGGCCGCGACGGCGTTCTGACGCCGAGCGTGCTCGGTGAGATTGCCGGTGCCATCGGTGTGGCACTCGCGGCGCGAGCCAGGTTGCGCGAGCAGGAGGCCGTTGCGCCGCTCCTCGCCGACGTCGCCCTTCCCATCGACCCGAGCCTGGCCTCTCTGGCTGAGGCGATCGCCAGGTGCGTCGAGGAGGACGGCTCGGATCTGCGGGACGACGCGTCGCAGGTGCTCCGACGGCTTCGGGCTCAGCTGCGCGAGGGGAAGCACCGTGTAGCCGAGGAGCTGCGCAGGCTCGCGCGTGGGTCCGACCTGCGTGACCACCTTCAGGAGAACTTCGTCACGGAGAGGGGCGGGCGTCCCGTCCTCGCGGTCAAGGCGAGCGCGCGCGGCAACGTGCGCGGCATCGTTCACGACGCGTCCAGCTCCGGTCAGACCCTGTTCATCGAGCCCTTCGCGATCGTCGAGATCAGCAACCGGCTCTCGGAGGCGGCGGGCGCCGAGCGCGAGGAGGTCGAGCGCATCCTGCGAGAGCTCTCGCTTCGAGTCGGTGCCCATGCCGACGCCCTCCACAGGCTCGTGGAGGTGACCGGTCGGCTCGACCTCGCGCTGGCGTGCGGCGTTCTGTCCCGAGGGTGGCGGGGCACAGCGGTCGAGATCTCAGACGAGGTGCGCCTGCTCGCGGCGCGACACCCGCTGCTCGATCCTCGGCGCGTGGTGCCGATCGATCTGGACCTCGGCGGGTTTCGCGCTCTGGTCGTGAGCGGGCCGAACACGGGTGGCAAGACGGTCGCGCTGAAGACACTCGGGCTCGCCGCGCTGCTCCACCAGGCGGGGCTGCGGCCGCCCGCAGCAACGGCCGCCCTGCCGATCTTCGACCAGGTACTCGCGGATATCGGCGACGAGCAGTCGATCGAGATGAGTCTCTCCACGTTTTCCGGGCACGTCAGCAACCTGGTCTCGATTCTCGACACGGCGACGGAACGGTCACTGGTGCTGATCGACGAGCTCGCCTCGGGCACCGATCCCGTAGAAGGCTCGGCGCTCGCGCAGGCTCTCCTGGGCAGGCTTGCCGTGCAGGCGCGGCTCACGGCGGTCACGACTCACTACCCCGAGCTGAAGGAATGGGCGAGCGCGACACCGGGCGTAGCCAACGCCGCAACGGGCTTCGATCCCGAGACCCATGCGCCGCTCTACCGGGTCGCGTTGGGGCGGCCGGGTACGTCACATGCTCTTCGAATAGCAGAACGTCTCGGCCTCGACCCGGGCGTCGTCGCGGACGCGCGAGCGCGCGTCACGCCCGAGCGATTGCGAATCGCGGAACTGCTCGCCGAGGCCGAGGAGGTAGAGCGCCAGGCGGCTCGCGCCCACGCCGAGGCCGAGCAGGAACGCGCCGAGGCGGCTCGACTCTCGGAGCAGGTGCGGGAGCGCGAAGCCGCGCTCGGGTCGGAGATCGAAGCCGTTCGAGCATCTGCGGCGAGAGAGCGCGAGCGCTCCCTCGCGGACGCCGAGCGGGACCTCGGCGAGGCTCGCGCGGAGCTGCGGGGGCTCCGTGACGAGATTCGGATCGCGCGGCGGCGCGAGCAAGAGGCGCGGCGCGCGGTTTCCGGCACAGCCGGCCGCGCGGAGCGCGACCGCGACCGCCGTCTCGGCGCGGCGTCAGATCGTGCAGACCGAGCCGAACGGGCGCTTCGCGCTCTCGATGCGCCGCTGTCTCTGCGGGTACCACTTGCCGCCGGGGATCCCGTGGAAGCGCCTAACCTCGGAGTGCGAGGGACGATCAGGGCCATCGAAGGGGAAGAGGCGGAGGTCGTCGGCCCGGGTGGGCTCCGCGTTCGTATCCCGCTGTCTCGGCTGCGCCCCGACGCGCGCGGTGGCCAGAGCGGAGGCGAGGTGATCGAGCCGGGGGTCAGCATCGTGGCAAGTGCACGCGGCGACGTGCCAGACGAGCTGGACGTTCGCGGGCGGCGTGCGCAGGAGGCCCGCGAGGCGGTGCGTTCGTTCGTCGACGAGGCGGCCCTTGCAGGACTGCCGACCGTTCGGGTCATTCACGGCCGCGGCACGGGAGCGGTGCGCGCGGCAGTGCGCGAGGAAATCAACGGACATCAGCTCGTGGAGCGGCAGGAGTCCGATTCCGCCGACGGCGCCACGGTCGTGCATCTCGCCGGGCCGTAGGGAAGGAAGTCCTGCGTGTCGTGTGAAAGTGCGCAGACTTCTTCCCTCGGAGCTTCGTTAGGGCCCCTAGGCGGATAAGACCTCGGCGGCGTACAGGTCGTAGGCGAAGCGTTCGAGCACGGCATGGCGGGGATCGGGAACGTCGAAGAAGCGCGGCAGCGCCAGGGCCTCGATCGCTTCCAGTTGTGGCGAAGCGGCGAGCGTGTCCCGCACGGCGAAGCGGTCACCGCCGAACGCGACGGCGTCGAGACGATGCGCATATGGCATTAACACTCGCACCGCGGTCTTGGCCGCGGCCTCGACGAGCGTACGCGCTTGCTCCTCGCGGCGTCGACGGAAACGATTCGCCGACGAGCCGCCCGCGCGATGCCGGCCGTGCACATTCCGCTGCCCCACTTTCGAGGCGACGAGCCGCTCCCCTTCGAGCACGCCGACCGCATAGCCGCCGAGGCGCACGAGCAGGACGCCGACAAGGCGGTCTACGGCCAGCGCCGCGAGCAGAGGAGCGACGTGGACGAACCCGTACTCGCCGGTGTGATCGAGTCCGAACGGCGGGCGCACCGTCAGCTTCTCGTCCGGCAAGCCGAGGACAGCCAGGCCGTTCTCGTACAGCGAGCAGCCCTCGACACCCTCGAGCCCCTCGAGACGCTTGCGCAGGTTGGCCCGTCCGATGTATCGGCTCAAGGGCCTAGGAAGAGGCTCTGAGTAAGCTCGCCGCGGCGATCGCCGGCGATCGCTGGATCCTCGACGGCAACTTCCTCGGCAAGCAGAGCGGCGACGAGGAGGCGCGCTTCGAGCGAGCCGACACTGCGATCTTCCTCGCGTCGGGGGTGAGATGCTCCTGACTCGCGCCGGCATGCTGCGCAGGTCTCCGTGGCAGGCTCGCGCCCTCAGTGCCGGCGCGCGGTGATGATCTGCGTCATGCGCGTCGGGTGAAGCGAGCAGTAGAGCCGGTACATCCCTGGTCTCGTGAAGCGGTAACGAAACGTTCCACGACGTAGAGCAGGCGAGGAAAAGCCGACGGGACCGCTGGCGAGCGTTACGTCGTGCGTCTTCTCACCGACGAAGCGCCAGGTAAAAGTCGTCCTGGGCCGAATAGAGAGCCGCTCATGCCCGTAGCGGTAGTCGCCTACCCAAGTTCCCCCGAGGTTCCGGTACAGCGGCCCGCGCGGCGGCCGCGGTAGGGGCATGGTGAACGGTGGTGGCAAGCTGGGCTGGCCGAGCTCGAGCGCCAAGCTCGGAGTCGGCCGACAGCCCGCGCCGGGGTCGGGCGCCAGATACAGAAGCATGATTCCCATGGCACGCACGTGCGGTCGCGAGTTGTCGTAAACGGCCGCGAGCTGCAGGCGGTCGCCGGCGGACACCGGGATCCCGGCCGCACTTGTGAACGACGACATCTTTCGCGGCCCGGCTTCGTGAAGTATGGGCTTTGGCTCAGGCTCACCCCAGCTCGGCAACGACGTGAAGGGCGTCGCCTGGCAGGCCGCATTTCGCAGCTCGAGGCGGATGCCACCTCCGTGCAAGTGTCCGCCACCGGCGATGAGTGCGCCACCCTGCGGAATCGTGTAATCCCACGTCTTGGTGAAGGTCGACCCCTTTTTGCCCGTGCCGGGCACGTCGAATTCGGAGGATCCACAGTTCCTGACGTCCAGCCAAACGGGCTTCACGGGTTTCAAAGGTCTGTCAGTGACATAACGAACGGTGTAACGGACGCGTCCGGTCAGCCGGTTGCTGCGATGGTTCATCAGCATGTAGAGCATCCCCCAACCGTCGCTTGCGCGGTTCGGATAGCCATAGCCCTCGGGGAGGGCCATCTTTGTCCGTTCCTCGCCCTCTGCGTAGAAGCGCTCGGCTAGAAGTCCGGTGCATGTGAGGTCGGGCGTCCCGATCTTCGCGACGACGATGTGGTGGAGCATGATTTCCTCGTCCCCCTGAACACTGCCCCCGCTGTCGACGACGTCGGCGCTCATGCCGACGACGTAGCCATCGACCTTCGGAGATTCGACGAGCTCGGTTTTCTGCACGACGCCATAGCCCTCGACTGAGATGGGCTTCGAAAAGAAGGTCAACGTCTGCTCGCCAGCGAAGGCGTTCCCTCCGCAACCCAGGGCCGTCAGACCTGCGAGACCCAGTAGGGCGACCAATCGAGGGACACGTTGCACCTAGCTCATGATCTCAGAACCGGGTCACCTGCGTCCACGGTCGATTAGTCCGAAACGCTCGTCTTGAACGAAGAGCGGCCGCCCGTTACGTTAAGCGTTGACCGGAAACCAAGCAGACGCCGCGGCCGACCTCGCCGTCCGCCTCCTGGGCGGCTGCACCGCCTCAAGCCTCCGCGCAGTCGGGTAGAAACACGTCTCAGCAGGGCGACACGCAAGAACGCTATGCGTCGCGGATGTACGCGACGTGCGCTGGATTGATGTAGACAGTCTCGTCCTCCAGCTGAATCGCTGCGAAGCTTCGCCGCTCGAAGTTCTTCACCAGCGACTCAGCGGTCGTCGACGGGACAGTCACGAACCGAGTGCCATCGGCCATCACGATCTCTGCGGTCAAATGTCACCTTCTCTCGGAGGGCGAGGACTTTAGCGGGCTAGCTTCACCGATAGAGACGCTCGCGGCGGCGGCATCGATGTTCCGGGCTGACCCAGACATCACGTCGTCAGCGAGTGGGCTTCGCGAGCAGGAGGTCCCCAAACCGGATGGAGAAAACGATGTCGGAGCAGTGCAGGAGCGACGGGTTGCGATGACGGTCAGTGACCTCGACGTCGCGATCCACTTCTACCGCCGACGGGCTGGGACCGCGATCTCCGGGTGGAGGAACGCCACGGCCCTATGCCTCAGAGCTCGGCAAGCAGCCGCTGGAGCGGAATCGGCCGCACGAGCGCGCCCTTCGCGTGCCACTCGGCGTCCGCCTGCTCCGCCGCGGCACGGGCGGCGTCTCGGTCGCCGGCTCGAAGACGTACCTCGGCGAGCGCCTCGAGGACGTAAGTTCGGAGGTGGTAGTAGTCGGTGCGCTCGGCGATCTGCCACGCCTCCTCGGCGAGCGACCGGGCGTCGTCGTGCACGCCGTGCCGCGCGAGCAGCCTCGCGCGCACCGCTCGTATCCCAGCCTCGTTGACGATGTCGTCGGGCGGGCTCAGCTCCTCCGCGAGGTCGCAGGCTGCGGCCGCCTCGGCATCGCGATGAAGCTCGTAGAGAACGTCGCCGTAGTACAGCGCCGTCGTCGAGCGGAATGATCGCTCACCTAGTCGGCCGGCGGTAGCGACGTCGTCGGCGAGGACGCGTTCCGCCTCGCCGAGATCCCCACCGAACCGCTCGATGAACCACCTGACCTGGCTCTTCGCGGACATGTGCAGCCCGAGCTCGTCCGCCAATTCGATCGACGCGCGGTGCAGTCGCCGGGCCTCGGCGTACCGGCCTTCCATCGCTCGGATACGCGCGAGATTGTAGAGAACGTATTGCATCTC
>JACCTQ010000005.1 GCA_013812265.1 Actinomycetota bacterium | reverse complement strand
GTGCTGCGGCGACGATACGGCGGCGCGCTTCCTCGTCCAGAGGCGCGTCACGGACGAGCCGTTCGACCAGCTCGGCGACGTCGTCCTCACGAAGCGGCTCGAGCAGGATGGTGGTGGCGTTGAGCTTGCCGCCGCCCCAGGCGGACCGCTCGTCGAGCAGCTCGGGCCGGGCAACGCAGAGCAGGAAGATCGGCGCGCCGCGGGAGAGGTCGGCGACGTGTTCGAGCAGATCGAGGAAGACGGGCTCGGCCCACTGCAGGTCGTCGAGGACGACGACCAGCGGCTGCTCGGCCGCCTTGCGCTCGAGCAGCCGGCGGAAGGCGAGCTGCGTCTCGGTCGGCGCGCTGCCGATCACGTCGTCAGGGTCGGCATCGAGCTGCTTCAGCACTTCGACCAGCGGCCAGTACGTGATCCCCTCGCCGTAGGGGAGGCAGCGGCCGCGCAGCACGCGTGCCTGGGTGCCGACCTCGGTGAGCAGCTCGGCGACGAGGCGCGACTTGCCGACGCCGGCCGAGCCGAGCAGCGTGAACAGCTGGCAGGTGCGCTCTGACACCGCCGCTCTGAAGTCGTCGCGCAGGCGCTGCAGCTCGCGCTCGCGACCGACGATCGGCGAGTCGAGCCGCCGCGTGAAGGCCTCCGCTCCCTCCACGACGCGCACGAGCCGGTAGGCCGGCACGGGCTGCGATTTCCCTTTCAGCTCGAGCGGCTCGATCGCCTCGACCTCGGCGGCGTCGCGGACGAGACGTCTCGTCTCGTCGCCGATCAGCACCTCGGTCGCCGCGGCCGCCTGCTCCAGCCGCGCGGCGACGTTGACAGCGTCGCCCGTCACGAGCGTCTCGCCCTGGCCGGCGACCACCTCGCCGGTGTTCACGCCGATACGAACGGCCATCTCGAGCGGCGCCCCGGCCGCGCGTAGCTCCGCCGCCGCGCGAACGGCGCGCAGCGCGTCGTCTTCGTTCGCCACCGGCAGCCCGAAGACGGCCATCACCGCGTCCCCGATGAACTTCTCAACTCTCCCGCCGTGCCGCTCGAGGATCGCCCGGGCCTCCTCGAAGTAGCGGCCCATGGCGCGACGAAGCGTCTCGGGGTCGACGGCTTCCCCGCGCGCCGTCGAGCCGGCCAGATCGCAGAAGAGGATGGTGACTCGCTTGCGCACCTCGCGTGGCCGCGGCGACGGCGGCAGCTCGGCTCCGCAATTCGCGCAGAACCGGAAGTCCGGAGGCGTCTCGCGCTCGCAGGCCGGGCAAATCGGCATCGAGCCGAGCTTAGGGCTGGCGGCGGCGTGGCGCAACGCGGGCTTGCCCCAGCCACCACCCGCGGTCGTGCCGGAAGTTTGACCCATCGCGAGCTATGAAAAACTGACACGGTCCAACTGCTGAGATTGGACCGAACTACAGCTCAAGCGAACAGGATGGTCAAATGGTTAGAAGTCGGGGCCGCCCAAGTCGCGAGGATGTTCTGCGCACGCTCGATAAAGCGATCGAGGATCTGAGCAGCGTTGGGGGACTGCCGCTTCCCGTCGAGGCAGACGCGATCTGGGAAGGCATCTGGTACGAGGAGGCCCATCACTCCACGGCGATCGAGGGCAACACCCTCGTCCTCAAGGAAGTCGAGCAGCTCCTGCGCGAAGGAAAGGCGGTCGGCAGCAAGGAGCTCGCCGAGTACCTGGAGGTCGAGGGCTACGCGAAGGCGGCCCAATGGGTGTACGCGCAGGCAGTCGAGCAACCTCTCGACTGGTCGGCCGGAGACCGGATCAGCCTGACCGAGTTGCGCCAGATTCACCGGCTCGTCGTCGAGCCGGCGTGGCTGCACTCGCCGCCGGAGGGTCTGCACCAGCGCGAAGGCCCCGTCTCGTTCCGTCAGCACGACATCCGTCCGTTTACCGGCGGGATGACGCCGCCGCCGTTCCCGGAGGTGCCGGCGCTCGTCACCGACTGGCTGCGCGACGCCCGTCGAGGACCGGCCGACGCTCAGCATCCGATGCAGTTCGTCGCAGACATCCACGCCCGCTTCGAGCGGATCCATCCTTTCCGCGACGGGAACGGGAGTGTCGGCCGCCTGGCGACGAACCTCCTGCTTGTCCGGCACGGATTCCCGCCTGCGGTCATCCGCAAGCGCGATCGGACGCGGTACCTGGACGCGCTCAGACGGGCAGACCGAGGCGACGCGGGGCGGCTAGCCGAGATCTTCGCGCGGGCGGTCACCGACGGCATCTACCGCTTTCTGCTTCCGGGCCTGGCGGGGCCGCATCGACTCGTCCCGCTGCGCTCGCTGGCCGACTCCGAGCTCTCGGGCAATGCGCTTGCCGTTGCGGCCAAGCGCCACCGCCTGCGTGCCGTTCGCCGGACCGACCAGTGGTACTCGACGAGGCAGTGGGTCCAGGACTACAAGGACAGTCGCTACAAGCGTGCGTGAATTCGACTCGTACGGGCACTTCGGCTTCGGCTCCGAGCAGGTCAAGGAGGCTTTCGCCACAGCCGGGGAGGCCGCGCTCCGGCTCGGAGACCTCGAGAAGCTCGCCGAGCTCGTCGGCTTCGTCGACTCCCTGTCGCCCGGCAGCACCAATCACTTCCTGCGGGCGCACAGCTCTCGTTTCCGCGCGTATCTCGCACAGGACGCGGACCTCGCCGAAGCCGACAGGCTCTTCAGGCGGTCGGCGGGGCTGCTCCGGGAGCTCTCCACGCCGTTCATGCTCGCCGTCGTACAGGCCGAGCACGCCGAGCTGATCCTCCAAGGAGGCGCCGAGGGCGACGCTCGAGAGCTTGTCACCGAGGCCCGAGAGGTCTTCGAGCGGCTCAGCGCGAAGCCGTGGCTCGACCGACTCGACGCATTGTCCACCGGGGTGGCGGCGTGACCGACCTGCGCGCCTGCCGCATCGAGCACGCCGCGGCCGCGAAGTCTAGGCTCGACCTCGTGCACGCGGTTTGAGAATCGGCGTGCTGCGCGCGTAAAATCCTGCGGACGTAGAGCGCGGGCATCAGGCGCGCTCCTCCACCCTGCAACTGGATCAGCCGGGAGGGCGATCGGCTCGCACCACGTCCAAGCTTGCCACGTCTACAGAGGCAGCGACCAGGACGTGCGGAAGGTATGCAAACGGCCGCGGATGCCGATCACGCTCGCGCTGGTCCTGGAGGTACTCGAGGTAGCGTCTGGGGGGACGTTCCATCCCGCGGTAGACGGCCGGATCGAATCGGGTGACCTGATCGACCGGAACGGACGGCCGACCCCGTTCGCGCTCGGCCTCGTCACCGATCAGGGTTCCGCTCGAACACCATACGGAGCGGTTGCTGTCGATTCGTTCGACCGGAATCTCGAAGAACTCGCGGTTCCATGTGGCCGACGTGAGCCCTTGAGCCCGCCACGCGGCGGCCAGGTGGTACGGGTGCAGCGGGGACAGGTGAAGCGCTTCCGTCCACAGCACTTGAAGAATCGGAATCCAAAGCTCCAAGAGGATCTCGCGCCCGGCGTACTTCGCCCGCTCATGCTCGTAGAGGTCGGGAAACGTCGTGCTCAGTGCGCTCAGCGGGTAGAGCACGTGGCCCCGCATGTCTTGGGGCCGGCCGTGATAAAGGAACCACATCGTCGAAAGCGTATGACGCGCGGCGACGAAGGGCACTGCGCAGGCCCGACAGCGCTCTTCGGTCTCGCTCCTCGGCCCTGGGATCGACAATGTCAGGATCCGGTGTCCCAAGTTGCTGCCAGTCTCCTCCCTAGACTTGATCGTTTATTAACGACCTCGTCGTATAGTCGGGGTCATGCGAAGACGGGGGGCGATCGTGCTCGTCGTGCTCGCGGCGATCGCACCTGCGTCCGCTGCAGACCGGATCAAGCCGAAGCCACGGCTCTCTGAGCCACGGCTCATCTTCTCGAGCAATCGCACGGGCGCGTTCCACGTCTATACCGCCCGACTGTCAGGCGCCGGGCTCGGGCAGTTGACGTTCGATGGGGAGGCGTGTGACCCGGTGCCATCGCCCAACGCGCGTCACGTGCTGTTCGAGCGCTGCGGCCGTCCGGGCCTCTGGGTGATGAACGCAGACGGCAGTGCGCCCGCCGAGCTCGCCTCGACAGGCTTCGACGCCTCCTGGCACCCCGACTCACGCCGTATCGTGTTCCTCAACCGCGGGACGCTGACGATCGGGATCGTCAACCGCGACGGCTCCGGCCCCCGGCTCCTCCCGAGGCAGAGCGACAGTCCGCCGGCCTGGTCGCCGGACCGGCGCAGCCTGCTCTACGTTCGCGCGGGGGCGCTCTACGTCCGTCGAGGGGGTGCCGACAGAGTCATCGCCCTCGACGTAGCGAGCGCGGTGTGGTCTCCCGATGGACGCTGGATTGCACTGATGAAGGCGTCCGGGGAGCAGATCAACGTGATCAAGCCGGACGGAACGGGCCGCCGGCGGCTGGCCGACGTCCGCCGCGCTCCCTTCGGCCCGGGCCTCGAGTGGTCGCCCGGCAGTCGCTATGTCGCGTTCACCGACCTCGCTGGGATTCACATCATCGAGGTGGCTACGGGGCGGGTGTGGACGCTGGAGCAGCGGGCCGCCGCGTCGGAGCTCGCGTGGTCGCCGACTGGCCGGGAGCTCGCCTACGTCGAGTACAGGCAGGGTGCGATCCGCCTGCTTACGGTCGCCGGTGACGTGCGCACCGTCTTCTCCGTCCGGAGCGGTGACGAGCACCGGGGGGTCGCGTGGACGCGACCACCCGCGGGGACTCGTTACCGCGCTCCGCAGCCGGTCACTCCGCTCGAGCGGGTGGTCGGATCCGAGCTCGAGCTGCGCGCCCCGGTCGACGAGCTTGCGGCCGACGGCGGCGCGGTCGTGTACCAGGTCTGCCGGGCGCTGGCGGTCTGGCGTCCGAGCGCGTTGAATGTTGCCCCGATCGGTACATACGGGCCGAACGCTTGCCGGGCACTGCGAACAGAGTCGCCGTTCTCGATCTACAGCCCCGCGCTCGCTGGAGACCGTGTCGCCTACATGACGACGTCGGGCGGCAACCAGATCAACTACATGCTTTGGCAGGCGAGCCTCTCCGCGCCGCAGCCCGCCCCTGTCGCGGGCGGCAACCGCTGCTGCCGCGGCAACCCGCTGGACACCGTCCGCATGGGGCACGTCCTTGGAGACGGTGCGCTGCTCGTCTTCAGTACCTGGGAAGCGGTGGGCACGCCTCGGCGGGTCGTCAACGAGACGATCTGGCGACTGCGCGAGCCCGGCTTTGCCGGCGTGTGCCCGGCCGGCACTCCTCCCTCAGAGGTGTTCACGACGAGACCCGGCCCATGCGAGCAGATCGCAAAGTCGGCCGATGCGCTCACGCCACTCGCCGTCGACGCCGGGCGCACCGTCGTGCGGCGCGGGGAGGGACCGCTCGAGCTCCGCGACGCGCAGGGCAGCCTGCTGAGGACGATCCCGTTGCCGCCGGAAGAAGCGATCGCCGCAGAGCTCGCCGGCGACGACCTCGTCGTGCTCGTCGCCGGAGCGCTGCGGCACTACTCGGCTGCCACCGGCGATCTCGATCACACTTGGCCGCTGCCGAACGTCCCGAGCGGTGGCTTCTGTGGCGTGCCCTGTTTCACCCGCTCACAGTTACAGCTCGAAGACACCGCGGTCGGGCTCGTCGCGTACATCCTGAACGGCGAGCTTCACCTGCTGCGGCTCGCGGACGGCGTCGACCGGCTCGTCGGCCCGGCGACCGCGGCGCAGCTCGAGGGCTCGGGTCTCTTCTACGCCTTCCGCGTGGAGGGCGACTGGCCCGGCCGGATCCGCTTCGTCCCGGTCGCCCTGCTGCTGCCGAGCTAGGAGAGATGCCCCTGCGCAAGCGATTTACCACACGCCGCGGCATTCGGCTCTAGGTTCGCCGCCTCAACGGCGCTTGACTCGCCTGCACGAGCCGAGCAGCTGGTCCGATCGATCGGCCCTTCCGACGTCGCTCACGCTCTCGCCGCAATGGACGAGATCGCGGCTGCGATCACGCACGCGCAGCGTGTCGCGGCCGCGTCCTGTCCAAATCTCATCGGAGCCGGCGCCTCCGGCGACGGCATCGTGGCCCACGCCGGCGTGAATCCAATCATTCCCAGCACCCCCGTCAAACGACTCGGCGGCGCTGCCGCCCACAATGAGGTCGTCGTAAGTCGTTCCGCGAACGTTCCTCTTCCCAGCGGTCGTGCGGATCAGACAGGGCCGCGCCGCCTGCTTCGGCACCTCGGACTCTGTGGAGGGTTGCCAAGCAGGGTTGCCGACGCAAGTGCCCCCGACAAGAATCGAACTTGTGCACGCGGTTTAGGAAGTGGCGTGCTTCTCTTGAGAACTTGCTGCAAGCCAGCCGGTTCTACGAGGCCTATCGGCACTGCGCGCCACTGGTTGCGCCAGTGCGCGAGGTGGTCGCAGCGTTCGTTGCGTGAGTGGATACCGCGCGCGGGCGATCTTCCGGGCGGCGGCCGAAGATCGAAATGGGCTTAGGGCTCGCCGACGAGGTCCCTGTGACGCGTCACGTCCTCGTCCGGTCGTCGGGCCGTAGCGAGCTCGTACCCGAGTCGGTGTTGCCGCTGGAGGCAGACCTTCACGACGCGCTTGCTCGGAATCCCGAGCTGCTTCCCACGACCGACCTCGGACTCGGCCGCGTTGCGGTGGTCGGTCGCGAGTCCGGCCTCGCGTCGGGTTATGCCGATCTGATTCTCGTGGACGACGCAGGCCAGCTTTGCCTGGTCGAGGTGAAGAAGGAGGGCAATCCGGACACGCGCCAAGTGATTGCACAGCTCATCGACTACGCCGCCGCGCTCTGGGGCAAGTCGGTCGAGGAGTTCGAGAAGACGGTCGTCGAGCCGTTCTTGCAGGCCGAGAGCGAAGCCGGCGCTGGGTCGCTCGACGATCTCATTGTCGGCCAGCTTGCGCCGGCGGAGGCGGAGAACGAGGCGGAGGGCGTCGGCCCAACAGGGATCGACCTCAGGAACTCGCTCGAGGCGGGGTCACCCAGCAGGCACGTCAACTCGCCTGGACCTTGCCCGGGGGATCGGCAGCGGTTCGCTTCCTGATTCGCGATTGCGACAGCAAGTTCACCCGTGACTTCGACACCGTCTTCCGAAGCGAGGGCGTCGAGATCATCCGTACGCCGGTGCGGGCACCGAAGGCGAATGCGATCGCCGAGCGTTTCGTCCGCACCGCTCGCTCGGAGTGTCTCGACTGGCTCCTCATCCTCAACCGGCGGCACCTCGAGCGCGTGCTCCGCGTCTTCGTCCACCACTACAACAGCCACCGGCCGCATCGCTCGCTCAACCTGACGCCGCAGAACCCCAAGCGGCCAACGCTGCAACTCGTGACCGCCTCACCCTCAACCCACATCCAGCGTCGAGATCGACTCGGCGGACTGATCCACGAATACAGCCTTGCGGCATGAGAACAGCATTCGCGCACCCCACACCGGTGAGAATCACGTCATTCGGCAGTGGGGCACGCAAGCCCTCCCCGGTGGCGCGCTGACGTCCTAATGCCTAGGACGCCGTGACGGCCGCCCGCGTCACGGCGGCTACGCCTTAGCTCGGGTCTTCTCGTGAGTAACTCTCGCGGCGCCAGCCAGATTGCCGATGCCCGCGAATCACCGCCCCGGAGGGTACGCCCTCGGCCAAGGAGTGCACCGGCGAGACAGGCTGAGGAAGGTCGCGCTAGCCTCTCCAAGGGCACGAGCAAGTCTGAACAGGAGGATGAGACACAGATGAGGCCTCACGCCGGAGACAGGATCGTCGTCGAGTCCGAAAAGGTGGCGCAGCCGAGCCGGGCAGGAGTGATCGAGGAGGTGCTCCAGGAAGATCCCCTGGGCGTCCGCGTCCGGTGGGAGGAGCGCCTCCTCGAAGGCGGCGACGATGGCGTCCTGTAGCTCCTCTGCAGCCAGCGTGCACCCTAGAGTCGTGGAATGAAGCGCCACCCCGCCCTGATCCCGCTCTCGCGCGACCATCACAATGGAC
>JACCTQ010000311.1 GCA_013812265.1 Actinomycetota bacterium | reverse complement strand
AGAGCCCGATCGCGGACTCGCGGTAGCTCGGGAAGATCCAGTCCTCGTCGGCGAGCGTGTAGGCCGAGCCCACCTGCATCGCCTCGTGATTCCAGAAGATCGCGTACGTGCCGATCCGCCCCTGGCGATGGTAGACCACGGAGCGCTCGTCATAGGTGCGAAGCAGGACGAGGCTCCGGTAGAGCTCGATCAGATCGTGGTCGGAGAGCCCGTCGACCTCGCCGTCGGGAACTCCCTCGCCGTCGCCGATGATGCGCCTGAGGTCGCCCTCGGCGGGTAGAACCTGCGCCATTGCAGGGACGAATCTATCGCAAGATGGTCGGCGGTCCTCGAGAGGCTAGGGGAGACGGTCGAGCACGAAGCGCGTCACGAGCTCGGCGGTGTGGGCGTCGCGGAGGAGCCCCGTCCCGTGGCTCGCGCCGTCCGTGACCACGAGTCGCTTGTCCGGGGACGCGCTGGCGTCGTGGAGCGCCCGAGCGTCGGTGGCGAACGGCTCGTCCTCCCGGGCGACGAGGTAGAGCGCGGGCACCTGAAGCTTCCGCGCCTGCGCGAGCGCGTCGAGCGTGGAGAACCTCGTAGGAGCCGACACGCTGACGACGCCCGCGACCGACTTCGGGAACGCAGCCGCAGCGACGACGGCGCCGGTGCCACCCATGGAGGCCCCGCCGAGAAACACCCGGTCGACTCCGCGCGAGCGCAAGACGGAGACGGCAGCGGCGAAGTCGAGGTCGAGCCGGCGCCTGTTCGCCGACAGCCGGGCGTCACCGGAGGATCCGTGGCCGCGGTGGTTCAATGCAAGCACGCGCAGGCCCGCGGCGGCGAGCTTCCGGGCAAACGGCATCCAGGAGCACAGGTCGCTGTCGCTCTCATGTCCGAGCGCGACGCCCCGCGGCCCGCTTCCGATCATCACGCCGAGCAGCCGGGTGCCGTCGCCGGCGACGAAGCGGACAACGCCCTTGCGTTCTGCCTGCGTGACGCATTGCTCACGCAGCGGGAGAGGCTTGGGGGGCGGGACGTTCCGGCAAACGCGGACTCGCTTCTTCTTGCCCTTGATCGTCTTGACGACGTACGCGCAGCGCTTCTTGTCGGCCAGGGCCGGAGCAGGAAGACCATTCGGCGCGCTCGGCGTGACCGCGGGCGCGGCCACGACCAGTGTGAGTGAAGCAACGAGTGCGAGGTGCAACGCGGCGAGGCGGACGACGCCGAGTCTCATGTGCTCGGGCCTCGCTCGGCGAGCTCGCGCAACACCTCGTCCGTCCAGCGAATCAGGGTGCGGGCCTCGGCCAGTCCCCACCGAAGTGTGAGATAGCCGTAGTAGCTGTCCTCGCGTCCGGCGATCTCGTCCTCGATGGCCTTGAACTCGGCGAGAGAAGCCCTCGCGCGGTCACGGCGGCGCTCGAAGTGGCCGACCAGCGCCTCCGGCTCCATGAGATCGCCGAAGAACGCCTTGAGCAGAAACGGGTTTCGGGCTGCGTCCGCGTCGTCGACCGGAAGCTCGAGCCACTCCTTGAGTGCCCGCCGGCCCTTCGCGGTCAACCGATAGAGCTGCTTGTCGGGGCGCTGGCCGCCCGGAACGGACCGGGTTGTCGCGTACCCCGCGGCGACGAGCCGGGGCAGCACGGCGTAGATCTGGCTCTTCGCCGGCGCCCAGACGTAGGCGACTCCCGCCTTCGCGAGCTTGTTGAGGTCGTAGCCGGAGCGCGCACCGCGTGTGAGCAGACCCAGGACGGCCGCCTCCGTGGACGACAACAACGATGTAGTCTGCTCCGTACTAGTCCGCATCGGATATTCCGGATCGGACTATATACGCTCTACTCCGCCGTGACGGAGGACCTGCGCGCGAGTCGGGCCACCACCGCGAGGATCGCCGCCGCAGCTGCGATACCGGCGGCCTCGACGGCAAGGCCGCCGCCGACACCGATCTGGGATCCCACGAGAAGGAGGGCCGCGAGCATCAGCGAGCCGAGCGCAACCGCCACGCTCGTCACGAGCCGGCGACCGAGCAGCGCGCGCTCGGCCGGCACGACGTCTTCCTCGAGCGACCAGAAACCGAGCTCGGCGGCGAGCACGAAGCCGCCGGCGTAGAGCGGCGCACCCGGGTCGATCACCTCTCGCTCCAGGAGCAGAGCGGTCGCGTACTGCCCCGCCAAGAGCGCCAGGCCGAACGCGAGCACCCCCGGCCAGCGGCCGGCCAGGCCGGCAGCGAAGAGCAGGAGCGCGAGCACTCCCGGCGCCGCCACGACGTCGGGAAGCCGCGGCGCCGTCACGGTCGCGTAGGCAGCTAGACCGCCCGCGAGACTCAGAGCGCCGGCCGCGATCGCGACTCGCGCGCTGCGAAGGCGCGGTCGCCCTCTTTGCAGGCGCTCCAGCATCAAGCGTGCGCCTCACGCGCGTGACGGCGAAACGACTGAACCTGCTCGAGCGCCGCGACGAGCGGCGTGCCTTCGTCCCAGACGGCGACCGGAACGCCGACCCGCTCGTACTCGCCCCGGAGCGCCTCGCGCCGGAGCAGCCACAGCCGGTAGGCGAGCCGGTCCAGCTCGCTCGGGCCTGGCTCCACGAACGGAACAGGGGAGATGTCCACGACGACCAGGTCGAAGCCGCGAGCGCGGAGGTCGAGCAGCGCCTTGCTCGCACGATCGTCCAGCAGAGGCGTGAGCGCAATCACTAGCGCCTTGGCCGGCAGGGTCCGCCGGGGAATGACGTCGAGGTCCTTCCAGGCGTAGTTGAGCGTGATCTCGGTGTCGAGCAGCGAGTCGACCATGCGGTAGAAGGGGACGAGGCCTGTCGCCGGTAGCAGCCAGTTG
>JACCTQ010000298.1 GCA_013812265.1 Actinomycetota bacterium | reverse complement strand
CCCTTCTTCTTGTCCCGCCGGCACTCGCCTCTGTGAGGCTCCCGCCGGGCGAAGCCCGGCTCCGCCGGCGAGCCGGGTGCGCCCTAGATGGTGAAAAAACGTGGGAGAAACCCCGCTCGTCCGGCGGCTCGCTACGCGTGGTCGACAAGCCCACCACGCGGGTCGTCGACACCAAGTCGTATCCGGAGGCCGCCGCCGTCAGCGCGACGTTCGAGACAGTGGCTTTCAGGCCGCCGTTCGGAATTGCCGCAACGCTAGCGGTGCTACCCAGAGGACCGAGCCGATCGAGAAGCCCACCACCAGGATCGTCGATACCGGGACATAGCCCGAGAGCACGGCCGTCAGGGCGAAGCCGAGCGGTACCAGGCCGAAGGATCCGAAGAAATCGAGGCTCGTGACACGCGCCAGCTTGCTCTCGGGTACGAGCTCCATCATGAGGGTCGACCAGACACCGATGCCGAAGCCGATGCACGCGCCGCGGAGCGTGACGAGGGCCACAGCGGACTCGTACCAGGGGAGAAGTGCCATCACGATCACACACAGGTCGTTGAGGGCGAACGCGACGCACATGGCGATCACGCGGCGCGATCTCGGATTCAGCTGGCCGAAGAGCAGGGAGCCTGCGACCATGCCGGCCGCCTGGAAGGTGAACAGCAGCCCGTACGAGCCGACTCCTCGGTCGAATTCCTCTCGTACGAACTGCGGGAGCAGCGCCTGGTACGGCGCCATGGCGATCATGAGGATGAACGACGCCACGAAAATGCTGATCCAGAGCCACGGCACGCTCATCACGTACCGGAAACCGGCCACGAGCTCACGGATCGTTCCCTGGCGCTCCTCGGGCTCGAAGGACCGCGGGCGGGCGAGCCATAGCAGGCCGGCCGCGAGGAGGAATGTCGCTGCGTCGAGCCCGAACACGGCGGCAGACCCCGACAGGCCGTAGATCACGCCGGCGAGAGCGGGCCCGACGACGAAGCTCAGCTGGCGAGAGATGCCGACGAGCGTGTTTGCCGACGCAATGTGCTGCTGGTCGACGACGAGTGGGACGATCGCCCCGAAAGCGGGGTAGAAGAAACCGTCGCCGAGCCCGAAACCAACCGCCAGAGCAATCAGGAGCGGAAACGTCAACGCGCCCGAGGCGTCGGTGACGGCAAGCGTGCCGATGACGCCGAAACGAGCTAGATCGGAGATGATCATCAGCATCCGACGCGGGTAGCGGTCCGCGAGCACACCACCGATCAGGAGCGTGCCCAGCATCGCCAGCCCGTGGGCCATCAAGACGATGGCGAGCGAACGGGTCGATCCGGTCAGGCTGAAGGTCTTCCAGCCGAGCGCTACCAGGAAGGCCGCGTCCCCGACCAGCGAGATCGTCTGCCCGCCCCAGAGCAGGCGGAAATCGCGGCTGCGAAAAGCATCCAGAGATTGGAAGCGGCCTGCCGGAGCAGCGATCGTCGCCATTCTTCAAAGCTATCCTCCCATCGGTGCCCGATCAGGTTCGAGTCGCATGTGTGCAGTTGACGAGCGGAGCCGACAAGGCGCGCAATCTGGAGCGGGCTGAGCAGCTCGTCGCCCGCGCGGCGGCGGGGGGCGCCGACATCGTTGTCCTGCCGGAGAAGTGGAACGGCATCGGAGACGTCGAGACCCTCCACGCCATCGCGGAGCCGCTCGACGGTGGCGAGTCCGTCGACGCGATGTCCCGCTGGGCGCAGCGTCACGGGGTCAGCCTGGTTGGTGGCTCCATCACGGAACGTCGTGATGGGCGCGACAAGCTCTCGAACACATGCCTCGTGTTCGACCCGGATGGAAACCGCTCGGCGCTCTACCGGAAGATTCACCTCTTCGACGTCGAGGTCGGCGGGCATGTGTACCGTGAATCGGGCGCCGAGGAGCCGGGCGACGAGCCGGTCGTTGCCATCGCCGAGGACTGGAGCATCGGGCTCTCGGTTTGCTACGACGTTCGCTTCCCTGAGCTCTACCGCATTCTCGCGCTCGAGGGTGCGGAGCTCGTCGCAGTGCCTTCACACTTCACGCTCCACACCGGTAGGGATCACTGGCACGTTCTACTTCGCGCGCGCGCCGTGGAGAACCAGTGTTTCGTCGCGGCAGCCGCGCAGGTGGGGGAGACTATGCCCGGAAAGCCCGCTTACGGGCGTTCGCTGATCGTCGACCCATGGGGCCTGGTGCTCGCCCAGGCGCCTGACGAAGAGACGGTGATCTCGGCGGAGCTCGACCGCCGGCGACTCGACGAGGTTCGCCGGCGGCTTCCCTCCCTCGCCAGCCGGCGTCCCAGTGCGTACCGGTGGCCCGCACCGGCATGACCGTCAAGGCCGTCCTCTTCGACGTGGACTTCACCCTCGCTCGGCCCGGCCCCGAGCTCGGCGCCGAGGGATACGTCAGGATCGGTGGACGCCACGGGCTCG
>JACCTQ010000287.1 GCA_013812265.1 Actinomycetota bacterium | reverse complement strand
GACGTGGTCTGTGGTCTGAGCCGCCGTCAGCTCGACAGCCTCGACAGCGAGGCTCTTGAGGTCGACGAGCTCGAGGTCGAGCCTGAGGACACCTTCGTCGATTTTCTGCAGGTCGAGGAAGTCATTGCCGCTGCCGTAGGGGACGTCAGACGAGCGGATCGATGAAGCGCAGACGCGGGAACCGGCGAAAGCCGTGGTCGTGCGAGGCGAGGACGAGCCCGTGCTCGATGGCGAGCGCCGCGATCTCGATATCGGGGACGTCATCGCTGCGGAGCCCGGGCGTCTCGACGAGTTCGGCGGCAATTGCCGCGTGCCCGGTGCCGGGCGCGACGAGCCGGACGGCCGGCTGCTCGAGGTACGCCACAGTCACGCGCCATGCCGCTTTGACCGTGACCGCGTGCCGGCCGACGACTCGTGGGCTCGTGATGAGGCGCAGGAACGCGTACAGGACCGGCCAGCAGAGGGCGACGGTTCCTTCGCCCTCTGCGAAGCGCTCCTCGATCCAGGCTCGAGCACGGGCATGCTCCGGCGCGTCCGCGAGTGTTGCGTAGATGAGCAGGTTCGTGTCGACGAGCGTCACGGTAGACCGCGCTGCGCACGCCGCTCGTCGTCGAGCGTCGCGAGCAGCGCCGAGACGTCGGAGACGTCGAGGATCGGACGCCCCGGGAGTTCCGGCAACGGCGGCGGGGCCGGCGCCGGCCCGCGGCGCGCGCCACGTCGGAGCAGCCGGTTGACGGCGGCGCGGAAAGACTCGCCTGTTCGGGACCGCTCGCTGTCGATCAGGCGGACGACGTCCTCGTCGAGCGTGATCGTGGTGCGCATGATGCTAACAATACCGCATCATTAACATCACCGGATTCTGGAATAGACACCAACGACCGCTTGACCTGTTTTCGTCAGGACCCGGCTTGCGGGTGGTTAGGCCACGAGCAGAACGCTCAGCCGGGACTGGCCCGGGAGCTCGGACAGGGCGAGGCCGTGGGAGGCGACAACGGTCACCGCGTGGCGATCAGGTAGCGGACCTCCTCCTCGAGCGCGTAGCTCCCGCTTGGGGTTTCGAATGCCCGGAAGACCTCGGTGAGCGCGTCGCGAACCGCGTCGTCCCCTACCGCCCGACCCGCGCGGACCATCGGCGGCGCCGCCATAACCCCGCGGAGCATCGTCTCGAGATTGGGGTAGCTCTCGACCAGCTCGATGTAGCCGGCTTCCTCCGGAGTAAGGCCGGCCTGCGTGGCGAGCGCCTCGAGCGTGCCCTCCTCGTGCAGCGCCTGACTCGTCTTCTTGTCCTCATCCGCCGGTTTCGCCGGCAGGAGCCCGGCGATCGCCTCGAACATCGCGGTCGACTGGCAGCGCTCCGGCCGACCGAAGACGGTCATGGCGACGGGCGCTCCGGGCCGTGTCACACGGCGCGCCTCAGCGAGCGCGTCGACCATGTGCGCCGCGATGAAGAAGGAGTTGAAACCGGTGACGACGTCGAACGAGTCGTCAGCCCACGGCAGTTCCTCCATCTCGCCGACCCGGAAATCGCCGTCTGGGATCCGCTCCCGCGCGATCTCGACCAGAGCCGGCGTCGCGTCGAGGCCCGAGACCTTGGCCCCCCGGTCCGCGGCGATGCGGCAAAAGCGCCCCGCCCCGCAGCCGACGTCGAGCAGGGCGGTGTCGCCGCGGACGGGGATCCGCTCGAGGATGTGCCTATAGACGGGCACGCCCCAGCCGTTCCAGCCTTCCATCACATCGGCCCAGTCGCGGGCGCGCTCGCCCCAGAGCTCAGCCTGAGCTGTCCCGGTCCCCTTGGCCTCTTGCTCGACCTCAGCCATCGAGCACCTCACCGCCGTGCGCCTCTGCGATCGCGTTGATCTGCGCCAGGTCCGGCTCCTCGGTCGACGGCGGTGGGAGGGTGCGCGCACCAGCGGGCTCGCTCATCGCCAGCACCAGGTCCTCGAAGCCTCCGGGGGTGAGGATGAACAGCATCCGGCAACCCGCGTCGCCGACGGTGTACCGGTGCGGGATGTGGCGCGGCCCGAAGGCGTAGTCGCCGACGTGCGCCTCGATCGTCGTCTCTCCGATCCGGAACGTGACGTCTCCGTCGAGGACCCAGAACGCCTCGTCCTCCTTGTGGTGGACGTGCAGGGGCGCCTCGGTACCCGGCGGCTCGGTCACTTCGACGATCGTCATCTGCCCGCCGGTGTCTGCGGCGGTCGCCTTGAGAACAGCGAGCCCCCCGCCCCACCAGCGCGCTTCTCCCTCGTCGCTGGCGACAAAGGCGGGTTTCAGCACGGGCTCCTCTTCAAGGCGATTCTTGGCGGTGGCTGTGTCCATCGGTACCTCCATTCGGTGGATTGATCATTCGTCGCGCTCGACCAGACAAGCGGCGAGCTCGGCCACCGTCTCGGCGGCCCTGCTCGGACTAGCTCCGCGAGTGCGGAGGGCTTTGTAGGTGGGAAGGTCGAAGAACGCGCTGACGAGCCTCGCCTTGCGCACGTCGGCGCGGTGCGCGAGCGCTTCGCGAACGAAGGCGAGGACGGTGGCGCGCTGAGACTCCTCCCATTCACGCACCCCCGGGAGCTCTCGCTCGCGCGCATCGACCTCGAGGTGCGGTCCACCGCGCTCGTAGAACCCGAAGAGCTCACGCGCGACGCGCCTGAGGCGCTCTAGTAAATCCCGCGCGTCACCGATGACCGCTGGGGCCGCGTCGGGCGACGGCGGCCGCGCCCGCTCCATCACGAGCTGGCCGCAGGCGGGCAGCAGCTGGTCGAGCGAAGGAAAGTAGGAGTACACCGTGGCCACCGAGACGTCAGCTTCGTCGGCGATGTCGCGCCACGAGGTGCCGAACACCCCCCTCTCCCCATGCAGCTTCGCCGTTGCCTCCACGATCCGCCGCCGCATCTCCTCGCGCGCGGCTGCGCGCCGGCTCATGTCGTATTTCCGTGGCATCATTAATTGGATAGAGAGTCTATCTGATTTCACCAAAGGATTCGACCGTCCGACCGGTCGATGCCGTGGACGTTCAGATCGCGCGCAGTCTGCTCGGGTAAAGCTGAAGGCCGCGCGTGCGCGGGCGGTGAGCACGAGACCCTGCGGGCTCGGCGGTCGCCCCTGCCGGGGCGCTGGCCCGCCGAGAATGGGCGCGAGGCGTTCCATCGAGTCACAGGCGCCATCGACATCGATGACGCTTGCGAGACTCAGCAACCTTCCACGATCTGACTGAGTCGCTCGCAACGGCCGAGCCGGAAGTGCGACCCCGCGTCTTCGACGCGTTCGTGGTCGCTGCATGGCTCGGGCTGGCGAACGTGCCGGCGATCGTCTCGCATGAGAGCGCGCTCGAGCTCTACGAGCTCTCCGATGTGATCCCCAACGCCGTTCACATGACTGTCCCACGGGAGAAGCGCGGCCAACGCCCCCGTTCCGGCGTTCGCTTCCATACGCTCGAGCATCCGCCCGGCCCGAGCGAGACGCGCCGCGTCTCCGGCGTCGTCGCAACGAACCCCGACCGCACCATCGTCGACTCACTGGAGGCCGGAACCCAGCTGGAGCAGATCGAGCTCGCGGTCCCCGCCAAGCACTCGATCGCGGCCTGACGACGCCTGGGCGCCTGCGCGCCGCGGCAGCCGGCCGCCCTACGCGCGTCCGAGCGTTCGTCGATCGGTCCTCGCGGAAAGCCGAGGACGCGTGACGGCCTGGATACGGCATGTAGGGCCAAGGCGCGACCACTACCACGATCGCAGCTCTCGGAGGAAGTCGGTACGCGGCGATCTGGCACTGCGATGCCTCGGCCGGACACCCGCGGTTCCGACCACGACGAGTGTGCTCGGGTCGGTCACCGGCGCTGCGCTCGCTGCTTGAGCCCGCTGCCATCCTGACGGGACGACGACGCGAACGCCGTGGGAGGAGATGATCCGCCCGGTGCCAGCCGCGAGGGCGAGCGTGGCGAAAACGAGGGTGGCAACGAACAGCGCGGTCAGGCGCATCTAAAGAGCTGTACGAGTCGCAGGCGGCGCGCGGTCCCTACCACGACGGCCGTTTCACATCAGCTCTAAACGCGCGTACGCACCGTCTCGCAGAACTAGTCGAGGGCGTCCTTGAGCGACTGGAGTGCGGCGGGGTCCGTGGCCAGCAGAGAGAGCTGGATGCTCGGGCGTGTGATGGCATCTTCGGGAAAGGAGACGCCTGGGATCCCGTTCAGGCGACTTAGAAACTCATGGCGGAGCTCGAGGTCGTCGAACGGGGGTCGGGTGAGCCACTGGAACTGGATCTCGAGCCGGCCGTAGGTGTAGACGGCGAGCGGGTAGTGCGGCTGCCCGTTGTGGTCCAGCACGGGGATGAACGATCCGTCGACCTTGCCCTTGCCCCAGGTGAAACGCGGCAATTGCATGCTCGCCCACTCGAGCAGCTCGCGCGCGACGCGAGCTTCAGTCGCGCCACGCTTGCTCTCGAGCTCGGCGAAGAACGATGCCTCGTCCCACTGCCGCTCCTCGCCGCGCGCCTTGCGCGTCTCGGTCGCAGCCGTGTCCTTGCCGACCCGAAAGAGTCCGGTGTGTGGGTCGCGATGAAGAGTGAGCCGTCAGCCGGGTTGATCCCGAGCCCATGCACGTGAATCGGGCCGGGATCAATGAATGGGACGCCGGCGAAGTCCTCCGTCTTCTCGCCGGAGGAGTACCAGAGGAGGGTGCTGGCTACGACCACTCCAAGCACTGCCACTGCGGCCAGGAAGAGCAGACCGCGAGGGAACCGTGAGTCCGCTTCGGAGGGACTGCTCGGTCCCGCGCTTTCCTGATCTTGGCTGCTCGTGTGTCATGTCGACAGCTTGCGGCGGCGCGGCTAGCGGACGCAGTCGGCCGCGTAGGTCTCGTTCTTGGAGCAGCAGAGGGTGAGGGTCGCGAGGAAAGCGCGTTCGCTGGGCGAGAACGGTCGTCGTGCGAGTCGGGCGACGTAGAGGTTACGCTCGAGCGGCTTGCCGATCCGAAACGGCTCCAGCTCGCCACGCTCGATCTCCTCCGCGACGGCGTAGCGGGAGAGGAAAGCGACTCCGAGCCCCTCGCGCGCGGCCCGCTTGATCGCCTCGCTCGAGTCGAGCTCCCAGGTGCACTGCGGCCAGATGCGCGCGCTCCCAAGCGCCCGCTCGCTCACTCTGCGCGTGCTCGAGCGCGCTTCGCGGACAAGGAAGGTCTGGCCGGCGAGCTCCTTCGGGTTGGCGCGGCCGCCCCGGAGCGTGAGCAAGCCCGGCTTGGCGACGCCGACGATCTCGTCGCTGATGAACGGCTCCAGCTGGATGCGCTCGTCGGCCTCGGTCTCGCCGACGAGGGCAAGTTGCACGCGGCCGCCAAGTAGCCGGTCGAGGATCTCGCCGGTCGAGGCGATCTCGACTTCGACGGTGACGTTCGGGTGGTCACGGCGGAAGCAGCCGAGCGTGTCGGGAAGGAGGTAGACGCCGGGAGTCGTGGAAGCGCCGATGTGGATCGTTCCGGCTTCGAGGCCGGAGAGGAGGCGGAGCTCTTCCTCGCCCGCCTGGAGCGTCTGGAGCGCCTGGCCGGCGTGGAGTGCGAGCAGCTTGCCGGCTTCCGTGAGCGTGCTGCCGCGGCCGTTGCGTTCGACCAGCCGCTGCCCGGCAGCCCCTTCGAGGGTGTGCAGGTGCCCGCTCGCCGTTGGTTGCCCGATGCCGATGGCGCGGGCGGCGGCGGAGACGCTGCCCTGCCGGCCGATCTCTACCAGCAGGCGCAGGCGCGTGGAGTCCCACACAAGCGAAAGCGCGCTATCGGCCACGACGATACCTCCCATCGGGATATTCGTCTTGCCCATGGTATCGCGCTGTACCTAGGCTCAAGCTGCTCAAGCCATGATCTTCCGTCCGTACCTGTACGAGCCGACGGCGTGCGCGAGCTACGTGTTCGGCTGTCTCTCGAGATCGGCGCTGGCGGTTGTTGATCCGCACGTCGAGCTTGTCCATGCCTACGTGGCCGAGGCCGAGCGCGTCGGAGCTCCGATCGTGGCCGTACTCGAGACGCACGTGCAGGCCGACCACGTCTCTGGCCTGCCGGCGCTCGTGGAGGCAACCGGGGCGACCGCCTACCTGCCAGCCGGCGCCGAGGTCCACTTCGACCACGTACTTCTGGCCGATGGGCAGACAGTCGAGCTCGGCAACACGAGGGTCCGCGCGCTGGCGACGCCGGGGCATGCCCCGGCTCATCACGCCTACGTCGTCGCCGATCGTCGCCGTGGCGATGAGGAGCCCTGGCTCGTCTTCACCGGCGACTCGCTGCTGGTCGGCGACGTCGGCCGGCCCGACCTGCACGCCGGCGGCGACCCGGAGCCGCTCGCCCGCCAACTGCACGCTTCGATTGGCCGTCTGCTCGAGCTGCCCGACGGGGTGCTCGTCTACCCGAGCCACTTCGGCGGCTCGGTCTGCGGCCGCGCGCTCTCCAGCAATCCGTTCTCCTCGATCGGATTCGAGCGCACCCACAACGAGGCGCTCGCGCACGCTCACGCCGGCAGCTTCGCGCAGGCCCTGCTCGTCAATGTGCCTCCGCCTCCCGCGGACCAGGCGGCGATCGTCGCCGCCAACCGCACCGGCCGCGTCGCAGTCCAAGCGTGAGCACGCTTCAGCTCGGACTGCGCGCGAACGCGCGCCAGTTCGGCCTGCTCGTCGC
>JACCTQ010000262.1 GCA_013812265.1 Actinomycetota bacterium | reverse complement strand
GACCACGACAGTCGCCGTCACTGCGATGCCGCTCGCACCCCGACCAAGGAGGCCGCTATCGTCCTCACCGCCTGACCATCACACCGGGACCGCCGACGCGAGAATCCACGACGAGCGGGACATCCTCCCGGTCCATTGCGTCGTTGCGACCTGGCGGACACGCCGTTGCCGGTCTGGGCATCACTACCGGCGCTCTTCGGCATCGCGAAGGCGCCACGATCACCACGTTCATCTGCGCCGGCGACCACGGCGCCTCGCCGGACACATACCTCCAGGTTGGGTAAGTCAGAGGTGTAGTCGGCCGGTCGAGTGAGGGTCTTCTAGACCTGAAAGCTCCATAATCGGCTCCATACCCGGTGCACGCTGACGATTGTGCAAGTCGATCCGAGAGAAAGGCCCCGATTTACGGGGCTTTTGCAAAGCCCTCTGACGGACTCGAACCGTCGACCCCCTCCTTACCATTTTGGGGGCGCCGCAACTGGTCGCAACCGACGGCAACAGTTTTCGCCTGTTTCAGCCGTTTTCGCGCCCTCCCATTTGCCACCGGTTGCCACGGGTTGCGACCGCTCTGCTCCATAAACGCTCCATACTCGCGGCGCAACCCCTAGAACACTGCAAGGGCGATCGCTATGAGTGTCGGCGCTCTCCTCGATGACATCCGTCGCTCACCGCTGCGGCACAGCGCCAGCTCGATTGGTTCAACCGTGCCGGTGCATCCGTCTACCACGTGCGCGGACCCACGCGCGAGCTGTTGGCGCTCCTGGGTGAGGTATGGGGGATGAACGTCCCGTCGCCACCATCGGGCTCGAGGCAGCGCTACTGCGCCGTGAGGTCCTGAGTCTCGACCGCGTCCGCGGTACCTAAGTCGGCCTGAGCGGGAGCCAGGTCGGTCTGGATGTCCGGTAGCGGTGCCGGCGCGTGCCCGATCACCTCTCTGAACTTCGCCGGATCGCGTAGTTCGGTGGTGAGAAGGTTGATCCACGCGTCCGTGAAGACGTAGTCGCCATGGGCCTCGTCGAACACGCAGAACTGGCTCTTCGTCCGCTTCATGTTCGCTGAGCCCGATAGCGGTCGCACCGCGTAGTGCTTCCACGCTTGGACGTGGTCGTGCGACGGAGTGAATTTGACGCCGAGGACCTCGCTGACCTTGCCGCACACGTAGCTCGGTCGGTGCCGGTCGATGTTTGCGACGGGCACGTGCCGGTCTCGCACGATCGTCCGCACCTGCTCAAGCTGGTCACGCTGCTCGTCCGGGAGATCCTCGATCCGCACGAAGCGCATCGCCACATCCGCCTCGGTCTTCGGCCCGGTCTGCGGGATCAGGAAGACGCGGAACTCGTATCGGAAGTCGTCCCGCACGTCGTCGCTCAGCACCGAGTCGAACTCCTCGATGTACTTCGTCAACCTCCGCGGCAGCCGCTTGTACGTCTCTTTCAGCGCCTGCACGGCGCCGTCGGAGAGCGAGCTGACGAACACGGGGAAGCGGAGCCGCTCGGCGAGGCCTTCCTTCGCGCCGAAGGTGTCGACGAGGAACTGCTCGAAATTCATGATCAGCGACTGCGCTTTGCCGGCGATCACCGGCTCGAGGCGCTGCTCGTACTTGTGCTCGATTCGGTTCCGGAGGCCGATGAAGAACTCGACGTTCTTCCTGACCGGATGCTCCTGGTTCGGGAACACCTCCTTGATGCAGCGGGCGAGCTCCCACGCCTTGAACGCCCCGTCCTCGAGCTTCACTCGCCGGCCGCTCTCTTGCCGGTACCAGAAGTCGACACCGTCGCGTTCGAACTGGGCGTGGATCAGATACAGCCACGCGATCTGCATGTGGACGATGAACGCCTCAAGGCGGCGCTCGTCTCCGGGTCGGTTGAAGAGATCGACCGCGAGCAGAGCCTCCTGCTTGCTCGCCTGAAGCGTGTGCCACCATTTCGGCCGCGGAGCCATGTGGCAAACGGTACCGCCCGGCCTACGGACGGTCCAGCCGGACGGCCGTTCGCGATGCGGAGGAGCCGACGCTTCGTGTCGAATAGAGCGGGATGCCGACCGTGTTCACGATCGGGTACGAACAGCACCGTCGTCCGGAGACGCTGATTGCTGCGCTTGGCGCCGCGGGCGTGCGACGAATTGTCGACGTGCGCGAGCTGCCGCTCTCCCGTCGGCGCGGCTTCTCGAAGACTGCGCTCGCATCTGCGCTCGAGGACGCCAAGATCGAGTACGAACACGTGCGCGCGCTCGGCAACCCGAAGCGGTTCAGAGATATGTACCGATCAGGACGCCGGCGCGAAGGCGAGCGCCGCTATCGCGCGCATCTCCACAACGGCTCGTACCGAGCGCTCGTCGAGCTCGGCGAGACGCTCGAGGACGCGCCAACCTGCCTGCTCTGCTTCGAGGCCGCCCACGACGAGTGCCATCGCGCGGTGATCGTCGACGCGCTCGAGGCGCGGCTCGGCGAGCTCGACGTCGTGCACCTGCAGTAGGCGTCAGAAGAGGGCGAGCTCCTGCGGCTTGGGGCGAAGCGCCAGCTTCGGCTTCGGCGGCCAGAACGCTCCGAGCAGCACGAACGTCGTCTGGTACTTCGCGATGTTCCCGGCGAAGAAGTGTGTGTCGCGTGTCGGGCCGCAGACGCGGTCGCGCCACCGCTCCATCACGAGCCGCATCCGCTCTTCCTCCGGCAGGCCGGCGGTGCGCCGGTAGTTCTGCCCGAGCTCCCAGTCGATCATCGACATCCGATGTCCGCGACATGCGATGTCGTCGCACATGAACGAGTAGTGGAAGTCGAACGGGATCTTCTCGAGCGGCAGCTCCGGGCTCTCGCAGAGGAGGTTGCCCTGGCCGAGAGCGGCTTGCCTGCCCGCGTCCCACTCGGGCGCGGTTGGCGTGATCTCGAAGTCGGTCAGCTCGTGCGGCCGGAAGACACCGAGGGAGGTACCGTCCTCGCGCTGTCGCCTCTGGAGCTCGCACATCGACGACACCTTCACCTGCTCGATATACGGCCAGCGCTCCGTCCATCCGTGCGTCGAGGGCAGATGGCCGATCTTCTCGATCGAGTCGAGGATCGGCGTGAAGCTCTCCGGCCGCGTGTCGCCACTCGTCGGCCGGCGCACCCGGACACGGATCAGGTCGTATTTACTGAACCGCCGCTCCTGCTGCAGCAGCCGGAACTGCACCGGGTAAAGCCGGATCCACGTCGGCGTCTCCGTGTCGAGCCGGAGGCCTGCGACGCAGACGCTCTCCGTGTACTTCGTCGACGGCTGCGGGTACGCCTTGACGAGAACGAGAACCTCGACAGTCTGCTCGAGTTCGTTGGGGCTCATCGGGGGTCCGCAGTCTAGGGAGCGGTCCCGACGGAACCGATCACGCGGACCGGAGCTCAGCTCGGGCACGCGCGGCAAGTCAGCTCGAGTCGAAGACTCGGGGTCGAGGCGCGCTGAGATACGTCTGCCGCGTCGGCGCGATCCGTTCTCCTTTGCGGCGGCGGAGGCACAAGTCGGCACGCCGGGCGTCCGCGTCTTAGAGGTTCCGTCTACGGTCTCCCATCGCTGCTTGCCAGCGGAGTCGACGTAGAAGACCTCGTACAGCGGGCGGTGCGATCTTCCCCGTCGACGCGCGGCCGGTAGTAACGGTGACGGGGGACCGAGGACTGAATGGGAGGAGTCGATCATGAGTGAGGGAGACGCGACACGTCCGAGAATCGGAGCGGTGCCAGCCGCGCAATCTGCAACTGAGAAGCTCGAAGGCCTCGGAGTTCGTGGCATCCTCTGGCAGCTCGCGCGAGATGGTCAGATCCTCGATGTCCGGTGCGAGATGCCCCAGTGCTACTGCTTCCGAGGTCGAAGGTATTTCGATCCGAAGTCGCCTCGTTCCGATTGGTCGCCGACGCCGGACCACTACCCGAGACTGAGGGCTCACGGAGGGCACCTCACACCTGACAACGTCCGGCTGGCGCATCTGGTCTGCAACCGACGCGACTACGGGTGGCGCATGAAGATCAACGCGATGCTCGGGAAGCGGATGTCGCTCGAGGAGATCGCGGCGAAACTGAACGCCCAGAAGGTTTCGCCGATCCACGGTACGAACAGGTGGACGGCTGCATCTGTTAGGAAGGCATTCGTTTCCTAGGAGCCCCTCGAAAGCCGATCAGCCTGTGCGGGGCGGACTGAGGTCGATCCCAGCCTCTTGGCATCAGCAGATCGCGCAACGGGCGAAGCGTCCGGTGCTTGGACTGGTTACGTTCGGTTCGTGGATCTGATCTACGGGGCCGGCAAGCTCGACCGCCGCGTTCAGGCTGTCGAGGATCTGCTGCGGGAATGGCGAGTGCGCGAGGCTGACTGGGGACAGCTGTACCTGGAGTTCAAGCCGGCTACGCCGCCAGATGTGTTGGTTGTTGAAGACCTGGCGGTGACGATGCTGATCAACTCGCGCGTCGCCGGGCAGGCTGCTGCGGCCGTGCTGGCGAACGGGAGCTCAGTCGATCTCTCCGCGTTGCCCGACAAGCCGCTTGAGGAGACCACTTCAGATGAGCGGCGCCAGCTCGCCGACATGATCGGGACGATGACGAGCTGGCCGTGGGTCGGGGCGTCGCTTGCGACGAAGACGCTACACAAGAAGCGGCCGCACCTCGTCCCTGTGCTCGATAACCAGGCGATCTTCGGCGCCTATATGAATTCGCGCTGGCCCGCGGAGCGGTCCTTGATGGACACGATCAAGTCGACGGCGCGGCCATTCGTGAGGCGCTGGAGTGGATTGCCTACGACATCACACGCCCGGAGAACGTTGAGGCATGGTCGTCGCTCCGCGAGATCGAGCCGGAGCGGACCCGAATCGAGCTATTCGACTGCGTCTGGTGGATCTACTTCCGCCGCGTCGAGCCGGTACCGTCAACGATGCCGGCCCCAACGCCATCGAGCGGATGACTCGGCTTGAACTCCTCGATTCGGCCCGGCATAAGCTGCGCCTCGCTGGCTACCACGCGGCCGCGGTTCTCCGTGTGCTCGAGCAACAGCCGACGGAAGACCTCGACGACGCGCGCCGAATCGAGATGGAAGCGCACCTCGAAGGCCTTGCCTACACCGGGACGGCGGCAGCCGAGAAGACACTCCGCTCGATCGACCCAGAGGCGATGAGCGACCAGATGCCGATCCAGCAGATGCTCCGGACGGTGAAGGCGGACGGGCGCCCCGACGAGGAGGGGAATTTCGGCCGCGCCTTCGAACACTGGTGGTTCGGAGAGGGTCAGGTCGCCTGGTTCGCCCGCGAACTACGCAACGACGCCGCGCACCGCGTCTACGAAAAGGCGCCGGACGGGCCGCTCTGGCGGATGGAGATCGCCGACCGGACGATCGCGGTCGCCGACTTCGCCGAGGGCTACTCCAGCCACCTCGCCGGCCTGGCGGACCTGGTCGAGCGCGCGGTGCAGCTAGCGTTCGCCCAGCGGCGCTGACGCCGAGTGATGTCTTCCGGCGCCGCAGCGCCTCCGGCGAGTGGTCCGCTACAGCTGGTGGGCGTCGACTTCGACGCTGGTCGGCCCGTGCTAGGAGCGCTTCGGCATCAGGTAGGGCGAGAACGTGCGCGACTTCGGCGGGGCCGGCTCCTTGAGACCGGGGCCGCGCGCGCAGACGAAGAGGATCGGTATGTGTCCCACGAGCGGCTCGTTCAGCTTCAGCATGTGCTCGTAGCAGTAGCGGAGCGTCGCGTAGTGAGGCTGCAGGATGACGCCGGCCGCGATCTGGCCTCGTTCGTAGCCGCGCCGAAACTTGAGGAGGTCGTTGTAGATCTCCCAGTCCTCCATCTCGATCGCGACTCCCACTTCTTCTCCGTCGGCGTCGAAGAACTTGAGCGCGTCGTAGCGTTCATTGATCGGGAGGTCGTCGTGGGCCGGCGAGTACGGCGGTACGCGCACCTCCGGTTGCCAGCCGAACGTCGCGAGTCGCTTCTTGTACTCCTGCGGCTTGTACGGCGGTTCGGGCCAGTGTGTGTCGCAGTGGCCGAGCAGCGCCTCCTCGATCTCTGCGAGCGCGCCGAGGTCACGCAAAAACTGCTCCGCTCCCGCTTGAGAGCGAGCGACGAGCTCATACCTCGGCGGTACAGAGCCTTGGACGCCAGTCACCGGATGAGTCCAGGCTGCCGCCGAGCGATGGCCGATCTCCGGCGGCGCCCAGCCTTACGAACCTGTGTCACTCGACGACGGCGCGAAGGCGCCCCGTCCAGTCGTCGCCGGCGTCCAGCAGTTCATCCGTAGCGAGCACGCGGTAGCCGCTGACGTGCTGAATGAAGCGCGCGCGGCAGCTTGCAAGGTCTCGACCGGCAGCCGTGCGGCGCGCCACACGCGGAACTCGTCGTCGAAGAGGACGATGACGGCGCCGTCGAAGTCCCAGGAGCGGAAGACCGATAGCTGACGCTCGCCGCGCACGCGTGGATCGGTCACCACGCGGGCCTTCACCTGTAGGCGCTCGCCGTCGCCGGTGACCACGTCCCAGCTCTTCTGAGAGTTCGGGGCGAGCTCGCCGGTGGTCGCGCGCTGAACGAGCAGCTCGGCGTAGTCGCCGGCCGGGGCGTTGCCGCTCCGGATGACCCCGCGACGGCGAAGCTCCGCGAGGATCGCCCGCGACAGGGCGAGCAAGTCCCCGACCCTCACCTCGCCGAGGTCGATCCGCACGCCGTCCCCGAGCTTGCTCACGAGCGCAGTATCACGGCGCCTGGCCCGTGCCAGGAGATGTGCTTCTGCACCGAATGCGAGGTGTAGCGGCGCCCAGCCGTGGCAGGCTACGGCTCGTGTCGTGAGGAGGCCCACGCTTCATACGGAGATCGCGCACGCGCTCTGGCTAAACGGCGGTGGGCCGATGAGCGCGCACGCGATTGCCGCTGCTGTCACTTCGGCGGTCGCTATCGCAAGCGGGACGGCTTCGCGGTCGAGGCGGCACAGGTCCACGCGCGCGTGAGCAAGCACCCTGAGCAGTTCGAACGGACATCCGACGGGATCCGCCTCCTCGACGCGCGTCCGACGAAGGACGAGCAGCTGGTCGAGCAGGCGGGCGACCCGGCCGCGCCCTGGTACTGGGAGGGAAATGTCCAGGCGAACGTGGCGCGCTTTCTCGTCGTGGCAGGGTGGACAATCGAGAGCGCCGCCGACACCGCCTCGCGCCAACGCGGGATCGACCTCTTGGCGACGAAGGGGGCCGGCGCCTCGCTGTCGAGGTGAAGGGCTATCCAGGCACGGTCTACGCCCGCGGGGAGCGTGCGGGGCAGCCGAAGCCGACGGCGCCAACCAACCACTCAGGCACGGCACTGGTTCGCGCAGGCGCTGCTCACAGCTGTGCTGGTGGGCGGCGCGGAGGAGCGTGCCGAGGTCACGATCGCCTTCCCGGATATGCCGCGCTTCCGAGACCTCATCGCGCGAAGCGAGTGGGCACTGCGACGTCTCGGCGTCCGCGTCTTCCTCGTCAATGAGGGCGGCGACGTCGAAGAGCTGTTCGGGTCGTGAGGGAGCGCTTTCGTGAACTCGCGCACGATGCGTGGGACCAGCACGAGCGTGCCGAGCGCGAGTCTGTACACCATCTCGTCCGACCGTCGATCCCGATCCTCTTCTTCGGCGATAGCAAGGCCTTCGCCTCATCGCCGCTCCGAACCATCACGGTTGGGCTCAATCCGTCACGCGAAGAGTTCCCGCGCCGCGCGCCGTTCCTACGCTTTCCAGCCGCTGAAGGCACGAGCGTCCGCGATCCAGATCGGTACCTCGCCTCGCTCGACGCCTACTTCCGGACCGCGCCGTACACGGGCTGGTTCAACCCCTCATTCGAGCCGCTCCTCCGAGGGCTCGGCGCGAGCTACTACGACCAGGCAGCGTCGGTGGCTCTACACACTGACCTCTGCTCGCCGCTCGCAACCGACCCGACTTGGTCACGCCTCGATCGACAGGAGCAGGCGCTCCTCGAGCCTGCGGGCGGGCGGCTGTGGCACGAGCTCGTCGAGGCGCTCCAGCCGGACGTCGTCTTTATCTCGATCGCCCGCCGGCGGCTTGGCAAGATCGCGCTCCCGCTCATCGAGCCCGCTTCCGTGATCGACACCGTCGACGGGCCCGGGCGGGTTCGGCCCTACCGCATCGAAGCGTTCCGCCACGCGCTTGCATCCGGAAAGGCGCCGCTGTTCGTTTTCGGGCAAGCGTCGCAGACGCCCTTCGGCTCGATCTCCGGGGTCGAGAAGCGGCGAATCGGCGCCCGCGTCCTGGAGCTGATCGATGCGTGAGCGCCGCTGCTTCGTGCAGTTCATCCACCCGGGCGGCGAGCATTGGCCCGATCAGGGCGATCCCAAGTTCTGGAACCGGGACGCGCACCGGCGCAAGTTCCTGAAGAGCCCCGGCCGCTACATCGAGGACGGCGACCTCAGGGACGGCGAGATCCTCTTTTGGGGCGAGTGGGAGCCGGAGTCGAAGGTCGTCGCCCGGTATACCGACCGCGCTCCTGACGGTCCGCACTTCCTCTACGAGCCGTTCTTCGTCGAGCACCGTAACGGCGCCTGGCGCCAGAACACCGACCCGTTCGTGTTCGGCGAGCGGTTTCACTACACGGGCTGTCTGCAACACACGCGACGCGGGCCGACGCAGCTGCGCTTCCTCGCCCCCGGCTCGCTCGTCCTGTTCGGCTCCTGCCGTGAGAAGTCTCGCTTCGTCGTGGACACCGTCCTCGTCGTCAGCGACTACCTCGACCACACCCCGGGCGATTGGCAGGAGACAGTCGACGGAGAGGTCTCGACCACCTACTCGAGGGTCACGCTCGAGCCGTGGTATCGCGGCGCGGTCCCCGAGGTGCAGAGTCACCGCCTCTACTTCGGCGCGACGCCCGACCGCCCGGTCGGCGAGATGTTCAGCTTCTTTCCCTGCCGACCGTACGACGAGACAAGCCGCGGCTTCGCCCGTCCGGAGATCAACATTCCGGGCTTCATCACCTCGCACCTCACGCAAGGGAAGAAGATCGCGCGCGATCTGAGCCTCGCGGAGATGAGCGAGCTCTGGAAGCAGGTCGTCCGCCAAGTCGAATCGGCAGGACTGTCACTCGGGACGTACGCGGAGCTTCCGCCAAGGGGCGGGGAAGGAGGTCGGCGTGTCGAAGATCCTGATTCCGTCGGGCGGTGCTGAAGACTGGCAGCGCTTCCTCGCCGAGCCGGAGAAGCACTGGCGGACCGGTTATTCGGCGAAGGCGCTCGCAACCTGCTGGGAGGCGTCCGATGGCTTCCCGCCCTCCGTCCAGGCCCTCTTCGACGGCTCGCCCTTCCAGGAGCTTCACGGACTCGAAATGCTGCTCGGCATCCCGGAGTACCGCGTCCCGCTGCCCGGCGGCCGACGCGCGTCGCAGACCGACCTATTCGTGCTCGCACGCGCGAAGGACGGGCTCGCGGCGATCGCCGTCGAGGGGAAAGTCGCCGAGCCGTTCGGGCCGCTCGTTCGGGAGTGGTTAGCACCGACGCGCTCGCCGGTCGAGGGCGAGCCCGACATCCCGCCGAGCGAGGGCAAGCGGCAGCGGCTCGCGTTCCTCAGCTCGAATCTCGGACTGGCTGTCGAAGACGTAGCCGACGCCCGCTATCAGCTCGTGCACCGAACCGTCTCCGCGCTCATCGAGGCGCGGCGCTTCGGTGCCTCGCACGCTGTGATGCTTGTTCATTCGTTTGGCGAGCGAGACGCGTCGTTCGTTGACTACGAGCAGTTCGCCGCGATGCTCGGTGCCCACGCGAAGCGAGACGAGCTCGTCGCGGCTCGTGTTCCCGGCGATGTCCGCGCTTACCTTGGGTGGGCGATCGGGGACCCGACGCGGCAATCCTTCTGCCGCCGGCTCGTTCGGCTCGACGAGGTCGGGGTCGCCGACGAAGAACGGCATGCGCGAGATGGCGAGGGCGAGTCGAGCGATCTCACGTGTGTTGCGGTAATTCTCGGTGAACTCGATCACGGGCGCCGACAAGTTGATGCCGGCACTCCGCCACGACAGCCGCTGCCCGTAGATCTGCTGCGCGACATCGCCGAAGAAAGTCAGGCTGCCGCCAGAAGCGACCGCCCTGGCGAGCGAGCGCAACATCTCCGGCGAGAAGTCCTGGCCCTCGTCGATGACGACGTGGCGGTACAGCCTTTCCTCGGCGTCCTCCTGGAAGGCGGTCGCGGCGGCTGCCGCGATGTCGTCCCAGTCGTAGCGCCAGCCCTTCGCCTCGCGCAGACGACGGTACTCCTCATGGATCTCCCAAACCACCGGTCGGAAGCCCGGCTGCACTCGCGTGGTCGTGCGTCCGACACGCTCGGCCGCTTCGTACTGCTCCTGTGTGCGGATCCCATATTGCGCGAGCCAGCGCAGCTCCTCCGAGAAGAAGTCCAGTGGTCGTTCGAAAAACCCGTTCGGCTGATACTGCGATGCGACGGCGGTCACCGCCTGCGTGATGAGAGCGCGCCGGGCGTTCCGGTCGCCGCAGATGTCGCTCCGGCCGAGCTGGCCGCGATGGCTCAGATAGCCGCGAGCGAAGAGGTGATACGTCTCGACACTTACACCGTGCAGCTCGCTCTGGCCGAGGTGCCTGAGGTACTTGACGAGGGCGTTGTTAAACGTGACGAGAAGGGTCCGCCCGGCATGATCGGTCTGCCGGTCGGCGAGGTATGCCGCGCGGAGAATGGCGAGCGTCGTCTTGCCGCTCCCAGCTGTGCCCAGCACCGCGTAGTTCCCCTCTATCGGCAGCTCAAGGACGTCTCTCTGACGGCCGATCGGGATCGGAAGAGCCATGCGGCGCATGGTCGCAGACGGATAAGGAGACATTGAAGTCGGGCAGGTTCAGGGTCGGGCCTGAAGTCGGCGAACGTATGTTCGCAGCCGAGTCGGATCTTCATCGGCTACTTACGTTTCGGGCGCCGTCCGATCGCCACCGTTTAATCCTGGCATGACGACTCTCTCTTTGACCCCGTTACGCCCGGAGGCCACCGAGCGGCTGCGCGAACGCCTCCCGGAGCGCGTGATCAAAGTCCTGGCGCATGCCGTCGGGATCCTCGTCGACGTCTCCGATCGCAACCGCAGCCAGCACGAGCCGGATTCCGGCGACGACGCCATGTCGTTGGCCGTCCGAAACTGGCGCAACTGGTGGAACCTGATGGACGAGCGCCTGAGCGAGCTCGACGGCGTTGACGTTTCATGGCCGCGCGGCTCGCTCCAGGTGATCGTCTCCGATTTTGTCCTCCACTTCTGGTCCGGCGATGATACGACCGCGGTCCGGTTCGACAACGGGCAGACCAAACCGCAGGTCGTATTCGAGAACATCGCGCAGATGACGCTCTGGACGGAGGCGCGCCGCAGCGAGCTTCGGCACATCGTCTTGGTCCACGAGGGAGACGCCGTCGGCCTGCGAGCGGTGGCCGTGGGCGCGCCGCAAGACCTGGGTGTCGTTGGCGAACCGTGGCACTGGCACGAGATCGTTTACCGAGGTGAGGTCAGCGAGACAGGTGAGTTCATCCGCCCGAAAGTCGAGGTTCCGAACTACCGCGAGCAGCCGCTGCCGACGCCGCTGCTTTCGCTGCGCGAGACCGAGGATTCTGAGCAGGCCGAGGAGCCGGGATGAGCGCCGGCGGAGCCCGCGCCGCCGCTGCCCTGTTCCACTCCGAGCGTCTCGGGCTGGCGCGCCAGGCGGCGGGCCTGCGTAAGAACGAGCTCGCCGAGCGCGTCGGCGTCAGTGCGGCGGCAATCAGCCAGTTCGAGCACGGCCGGGCCAACCCGAGCGCGGTGACGTTGGCCAAGATCGCTCTCGCGCTGGGGATGCCCGTCGAGTACTTCGCTCGGGACGGTCGCCCGTTGCGGCAGGCGAATGCTGCAGCAGCTTTTTTTCGCAGCCTACGGTCGACTCGCCAACGCGACCGAACGCTGGCCGCGGCCCGCGCGATGTTTGTCTGGGAGGTCGTCCACCTTCTCGAACGGCACGTAGAGCTGCCGGAGCCGGCGATCCCTGAGCTGTCACTGCCTCTGGGAGCCGAGCGCGAGGCGATCGAGCAGGCCGCCACCGCTGTCCGGGACGCCTGGGGGCTGCCGCCCGGTCCAGTGGCGCACGTTGTCCGCCTCCTCGAAGCGCACGGCGCCGTCGTGACCCAGCTGCGCGGTCTAGGACGCGAGGTCGATGCGTTCTCCTGTCTTCAGGGACGTCCGATCATCGTTCTCTGGCGCGAAAAGCAAGATAAGGCGCGCGCGCGGTTCGACGCCGCGCACGAGCTCGGCCATCTTGTGCTCCATAGCGAGGCCGAGTCTGGAAACAAGATCCTGGAGGCTCAGGCCGATGCCTTTGCGGCGGCCTTCCTCATGCCCCGGGAGTACATCTATGACCAGCTCCCGCGGCGAGTCGATTTCCGCCACCTGTTGGAGCTCAAGATGCGTTGGGGCGTATCGCTCAGCGCGCTGCTCTATCGCTCGCGGACGTTGGGCGTCATTGGGGAGTCGTCCTACAGGCGGGCGATGGCGCGCATGTCGAGCGAGGGCTGGCGACAGGACGAACCCGGTGATCTTGGGGTGCCTGAAGCTCCAACGATGCTGCACGCGGCGCTCGAGCTGTTGCGGGAACGCGGCGTGACGGTCGAGACTCTGGCCTCAGAGGCACGGCTGCCAATCGCGGTCGTCGCTGAAATCGTCGGCGATTCGCCTCGACCCCGCTTGGAGTTGGCCGAGACGGACGGTGTTGAGGCTGCTGGTTGACGAAACGTCCGCTTGCGGCAACAGGGGCCACTCGTCCGAAGGGAGTGCTCGCTGCAACGGCGAACTTCCCCAAGCGCGTACGGATCTACTCGACCACGATCGCAACCTCGAGATCCTTGCTGTGGCCCGCGCTGGCGTTCCGCCCGCGGCAGGACTCAGCCTGACTCATGAAACCGTGGTGTGTCAGCGCCGGAGTGCTTGCTGCGTTCTTACGCCGATAATGAACAACTCCCGCTTGCTCCTTGCCGACTGAAGCCGGGTCATGTCGGTAGAAGTGGTGTAACGGTGCCCGTGTAGGGGCCGGAGCATGGTTCCGGCCACCGCGGGCTCCAGACTCGTCGGTTCATCCACGAATCGATGAGAGGAGCACCACGATGGCCGAAGACGGGAGGATGATGGTTGCGGAGGTTGTTGCCGACGTGCTCGCCGGTGAGCAGGGCGACTTCGTCCGGGAGGCGGTGGCGATCGTCGCCCGCGAGTTGATGGAGGCGGAGGTGTCGGCCGAGATCGGCGCCGGGCGCGGC
>JACCTQ010000256.1 GCA_013812265.1 Actinomycetota bacterium | reverse complement strand
TCTCTCCCCGCGCGACCCTGCGAATAGCGGCGCGCGCGCCCTGGTGCAGTTGGTCGAGGCAGCCGGAAACGAGACCTACCTGCACCTCGCTGCCGGCGACGACCGGTTGGTCGCGAGGGTGGGGGAGCATGTGCGGCCGGCAGTGGGTGGGCGGCTCGGCCTGGATGTAGCTCGATCCGACGTCTACGTGTTCGACGCGGATTCGGGCGCCGCGCTCGCAGCCGGACTGGACGGTTGATGCGCGGCCCGGAACGTCGCGCCGCAGCTCTCATGCTGGCGCCGTACCTGATCGGAATCGCGGTGCTGATCGTGATTCCCGCGCTGGTCACGTTCGCGCTCGCGGTGTTCGAGTACGACCTGATCCGCTCGCCGCGCTTCGCGGGCCTGGAGAACTTCCGCGAGCTGGCCGGGGACGACGTATTTCGCACGTCGGTGCGGAACTCTCTCATGTTCATCCTCTTCGCGGTGCCGCTGCGCCTGCTCGGGGCGCTCGGACTCGCGCTCCTGCTGCACCAGCGCTACCGCGGCGTCGGCGCCTACCGCACCGCGGCTTACCTGCCGACCGTCGTGCCGGACGTCGCGTACGCGCTGCTCTGGCTCTGGATCTTCAACCCGCTCTACGGGCCGCTCAACCTCGCGCTGGAGGCGATCGGCGGGCCTACTCCACGCTGGCTGACGGATCCCCGCGACGCGCAGTGGGCCGTCATCATCATGAGCCTATTCCAGATCGGCGAAGGCTTCGTCGTCGCGCTCGCCACGCGGCAAGGTTTGCCCCGCGAGCTCTACGAGCTGGCGGCGATCGAGGATGCGAGACCGTGGTACGTCTTCGGGCGCGTCACGCTGCCGCTGATGGCACCCACCCTGCTGCTGCTGATGTTCCGCGACACGATCTTCAGCTTCCAGGCGAACTTCGTGCCCGCGCTGATCGTGACCGACGGAGGTCCGCCGCCGTATGCGACGACGTACCTGCCGCTGTTCGTGTACCAGAACGCATTCGAGTACCTGCGCTACGGGTATGCCGCCGCCGCGACGCTGGTCATGTTCGGCGTTACCGCCCTGATCGTGTACGCACAGTGGCGCATCGTGAAGCGGTGGCGCCACGCATTCGTCGTGTGAGTGGCGGCTACCCGGCGTTCGGCTCGGCCATAGCCCGGAGATCGAGCGCTTTGTCGAGCGTCGCGTCGTCGACGCCGGCGTCGCGAGCGACGTCCCGTAGCGACCGTCCCGAGGCGGCGGCTTCCTTCACGATCTCGCTCGCCCTGTCGTAGCCGATGTACGGATTCAGCGCCGTCGCGGCGGACAGAGTGAGCTCGGCGTAGCGTTCACATGCCTCTCGGTTGGCCTCGATGCCCGCCACGCACTTCTCTTCCAGGAGGCGGGCCGCGCTGGCCAGGAGAGAGATCGACTGCAGCAGGTTCCTGGCGATCACCGGGACGAAAACGTTGAGCTCCAAGTGCCCCTGCAGGCCGCCGACCGTAATGGCGGTGTCGTTGCCGATCACCTGCGCGGCCACCTGTGTCACCACCTCGGGGATGACCGGGTTCACCTTGCCCGGCATGATCGAGCTGCCCTTCTGGAGCTCCGGCAAGAAGATCTCGGCGAGACCGGCGCGGGGGCCCGATCCCATCAGGCGGAGGTCGTTGGCGATCTTGGTCAGAGACACGGCCACGACCTTCAGCGCGCCCGATGCCTCGACGAGGGCATCCCGGGCGGCCTGAGCCTCGAAAGCATCGGCCGGCGGAGAGATCGGAAGGCCCGTGTCGTCCGAGAGGCGGCGGCGGACCCGCTCCGCGAACTCCGGGTGTGTATTGAGGCCCGTGCCGATCGCCGTCCCCCCCAGCGGAATCTGACCCACGCGCGCGAGCGTGTCCTCTACGCGTGCGCTGCCCTGGCGAACCTGCGCGGCGTAGCCCCCGAACTCCTGCCCGAGCGTGACGGGCACGGCGTCCATTAAATGCGTCCGCCCGGATTTCACGACGTCGGCGAGCTCGGCCGCCTTGGCGTCGAGCGCTTCGGCGAGCCCGCGCAGAGCGGGGAGGAGCTCGTTCGTCAACTGGTCGAGAGCCGCGAGATGGACGGCCGACGGGAAGACGTCGTTCGACGACTGCCCCATGTTCACGTCGTCGTTCGGGTGCACGCCGTCCCCGGCCAGGGAGGCGATCACCTCGTTCGCATTCATGTTGGACGACGTTCCGGAGCCGGTCTGGAAGACGTCGATCGGAAACTGGTCGTCGAGCTCGCCGGCCGCGATCCGCGCTCCCGCTGCGGCGATGCGCTCGGCCTTGTCCGGATCCAGCAGCCCGAGCTCCGCGTTCGCGTGGGCTGCTGCAGCCTTGATGCGCCCGAGCCAGTGCGCCACCGCGGGCGGGATCGGCTCTCCGGATACCGTGAAGTTGGCGATCGCGTTGCGCGTCTCGCCGCCCCACAGCTCCTCTCGCGTATCGGCCGCGCTCACCCTGAGCAGTCTAGTGAGGCGTCGCTAGACCGACGAGAGACGCAGGAAGGGGAGCTCCGAGGCGAGGCGGATGTCTCCGATCGCAGGAAGCTCGTCCGCGAGGCATGTCGCCGTGTCGAGCGCCTTCGTCTGCTCGGCCACCGTCCAGCCGTTGACGTCTGGACCGACCACAGTGGCGAGGCGCGGCCGCCGGAGCTCGTCAGCGATCACGGAGCGAGCGAAGTCGAGTGTGACCTTGCGCCTCCGCAGCTCCCTCAGATACGCAGCACGCCGCCCCGAGAACCGGCGCTTGACAATGGTCGTCTCCGCGCGGGTGATCTCAGCTGGCCGCACCGCGATGCGCGCCCGCTGGACGACCCGGGCGAAGAGCGCGGTGAGAGCCTGCTGGCGGTCGCGCGTGATGGCGGCGGCCCGGTCGACGGACGCGCGGCTGATCTGGCCGACCACGAACGTGCACTGCACTCCGGGCGGAAGCACGATCTGGCCCTCGGTTCGGGATGTGTTGAAAGAAGTGCCCGCGACGCTCGGGCCGTCGCAAAGCGCGGGATCGCGAGTCCACAGATAGACGCACGCTGCGGTCGGCTTGTCAGGATCGTTGCCGACCTCGTTGAAGGTGCCCCAGCCCCACGACCACACTGTTCCGAGGCCGAGCTCGGCGGCCACTTGCCGGGCCGCCAACGCGTTCAGCTTGACGTACTGGAACCAGGCCTCCCGCGGCTGCAACCCCGCGCGGCCTGAAGTGGCGCTTCCGGAATGGAAACCGAGCATCAGGCCGATGCGTGAAGGAGGAAAGCCGGCCGCGATCAGCGCGCGTGCCGCATCTCGCATCCGTGTCCGCAGCCTCCGGCTGCCGAGCAGTGGCCCGAGCGCCGAGACGGTCGTGGCGTTGAAGTACACCTGGCGAACGAGATCCGCCTTCTCGACCACCCGCTGCCACCACAGCAACGCCTCGCCTCCAAGATGCGGGTTTGAGTTTGGAAGAAGCAGGAACGGACGCGCCCCGCGCTCCGCCATGCGATCGATGAAGGAAAGGACGTTCGCCCGGTAGAGCACGTTCTCGGGCGTCCAAGGTGGAGCCAGTGGCTGTCCGAGCAGCTCGTTGAGCGCTATGAGAGGCCTGGAGCACCCAGACGAGGCCGCGGCGAAGTCGAAGAGCGAATCAGCCGCGGGGATTATTCCGGCCGGGTCAGCCGGGGTTGTCGGCGTCCCGACACGGCGTTCGAGGTGCATGTCCCACGCAATAGTGTGAGCGCCGCGCCCGCGCAGCGCGGCCGAGACCGCCGGCCCGGTCGTCGCCGCGATGACACCTGGCCGCCCGAACACCTCGTCGCGAAACGACACCGACCCGTCCGAGAAATCGAACCAGAGCGGCGTCGTATCCGGCAGGCCGCACTGCGCCGCAAGCGCGCGCTCGGTGCCGCCGAGCGCGGCAACGATGCAGAGCGCCAGGGTCGCCAAGCGTCTTGTGGTCACCTCGCCACGGTAGCGTCCGCCCGGCGCGCGTGGCGGGGTCGCTGGATCGCCGCCGAGCGTGACGCCGGGGGCCTGTTGGGGTCAGACCCTCAAACGATAGGCGCGCAACTTCCCGACGCGAATGTGACAGCTCTCGAGAATTGGCCTCTGGGAGCCGCCGTAAGGCGCCCCGACCTCGTCGCCGTTGTCACACTTCGTTTACAGGGTCTGACCCCAACGCTTCGGCGCGCCGACGGGCGCCGGGAGCGAAGCGCTGTCGGCGGCCGGCGCGGCTCGCCTCATGGTTGATTCCCGATATCGAGTGCTAGTCGGTCGAGTACTTGGGCTGAACCTTCTCGCCGCGCACCTGCGCGACCGCGTTGTTCGCGGCGATCGCCGCTTCGCCCATCCCGATCGTGATCAAGGTGATCTTGCCGGTGTAGCCGGCGACGTCCCCCGCCGCAAAGATGCCCGGCAGGTTCGTCTCCATCGTCATCGGATCGACGCGGATCTGTCGTTTGCCCTCGAGCTCGAGGTCCCACTCGGCGATTGCGCCGAGGTGCGAGTGGAAGCCGAGCAGCGTGATGAGAGCGTCGCACGGAACCTGGTGGAGCACCCCTTGCTGCACGTCCTCGATCGTCACCGCCTCGATGGAGCCGTCGCCGTGTATCTCACGCACCTCGCACGGAGTCATGATGCGAACGCGTCCCTCGCTCTCGAGTTGCTTCGCCTCGTTCACGGACGACTCGAGCGCACGGAAGCGGTCGCGCCGGTGCACGAGTGCGATGGGCGGACGTGCGGTGTCCTGGAGCCCCAGTGTCCAGTCGAGCGCCGAATCGCCCCCGCCGACGATGACGCAGGTCCGGCCCTGGAAGACCTCCTTCTGCCGCACGAAGTAGTGCAGGCCACGCCCTTCCCATTCCTCGATCCCCTCGACGCCGAGCGTGCGAGGCTCGAAGGCTCCGTGCCCGGCGGTGATGATGAGCGACCGCGATAGGAACGTGTTCCCCTTACCGGTCGAGATGGAGAGAAGCGCCTCACCGTCAGCATCGACCTCCGAGAGCGTCGTGACTTCCTCGCCGAGACGCACATCGGCTCCGTATTGCAGCCCTTGCTCTGCGCAGAGATCCACGAGCTTCTGGGCGAGGATCTTCGGGTGGCCGGCGACGTCGTAGACGTGCTTCTCGGGATACACGGCGG
>JACCTQ010000199.1 GCA_013812265.1 Actinomycetota bacterium | reverse complement strand
ACCGCGCTCGACCATGCTCGTACCACGCTTTCCGAGGAGGAGGCGTCGCCTCCGCAACCGGCACCGGCGAGGGCGACGAGGAGGCTGAGCGACGCGAGAAGGCGCACCCGGCCCGACTATACTGGGGCGTGGATTTCTCGCTCGAGCCGGACCAGCGCGAGATTCAGTCGCTCACCCGGGAGTTCGCCGAGGCGGAGATCGAGCCTTACGCAGCGGAATGGGACCGGGAGCGCCGGTTCCCTAGGGATCTGTACGGGAAGCTCGCCGAGCTCGGCCTCATGGGCGCCTGCATCCCGGAGGAGTACGGTGGCGCCGGCGCGGACTTCCTCTCGTACATCCTCGTCCTCGAGGAGCTGTCGCGAGCTGACGCGGGCGTCGGCGTCACGGTCGCGGTTCACACGAGCGCGACCACGCTGCCGATCCTCGCCTTCGGGACGGAGGAGCAGAAGAGCCGTTTCGTGCCGCCTCTGGCACGCGGCGAGCAGCTCGGCGCGTTCGCGCTGACCGAGCCAGACTCCGGCTCGGATGCCGGTTCGCTGAGGACCTCGGCGACGCCGGTCGCGCACGGCTGGACCATCTCCGGGTCGAAGCAGTGGATCACAAACGGCAGCTACGCGGGCACCTTTCTCCTGTTTGCCCGGACGAATCCCGAACGGTTGGACGCGCGGGGAGTCTCGGCGTTCATTCTGGACGCCGAGCACGTCCGGGTGACGAGAGAAGAGGAAAAGCTAGGGCTCAATTCTTCGTCCACCGCTGATCTCATGCTGGAGGGCGCCTTGGTGGGCCACGATCGGCTGCTGCACGAGGAGGCGAGAGGTTTCGCCGTCGCGATGGCGACCCTTGATGGGGGTCGGATCGGAATCGCGGCCCAGGCGCTCGGGATTGCCCAGGCGGCCTACGACGCGGCACGCTCGTATGCATTGGAGCGCCGGCAGTTCGGCCGGCGCATCGCGGATTTTCAGGCGATCCAATGGAAGCTGGCGGACATGGCGACGGAGATCGATGCTGCTCGTCTCCTCGTCTACCGGGCAGCCTGGCGCAAGGAGAACGGCTTGTCGCACACCGAGGAAGGCGCAAAGGCAAAGCTCTACGCGTCCGAGACGGCGCGCCGTCAGACGGCCGAGGCGATTCAGATCTTCGGCGGCTATGGCTACACGAAGGAGTTCCCCGTCGAGCGCTACTACCGGGACGCGAAGATCACGGAGATCTACGAAGGGACGAGCGAGATCCAGCGCCTGGTCATCGCGCGGAGCCTGCTCCGGCTGCGGCAGGAAGCAGTCGCGCAGGGGTGAGCTCCAACCCGAACCGGCCCTCTGACGTGCCCCAGGCTCCCGCCGACGGGGGCGAAGACGCGAGTCCCGGACAACGGGGGCGGCGAAGCGGGGGCGTTCGCCTCACGCGGATCTACACGCGCGGCGGAGATGCGGGAGAGACGAGTCTCGGTGACGGCTCTCGCGTTCCCAAGAGCGACTGCCGGATCGGCGCCTTCGGCACGGTGGACGAGCTGAACGCACAGCTCGGAGTGGTGCTCGCCGGCGAGCTGTCCGATTCGTTTCGCCCTGTCCTGCAGCGGGTCCAGAACGAGCTGTTCGACGTCGGGGCGGACCTAAGCGTTCCCTACGGGGTCGGAGATGGGCGGCTCCGTGTCCAGCAGGATCAGATCGATGAGCTCGAACGCCTCTGCGACACGTTCAACGCGACGCTTCCACCGCTCGAGAGTTTCGTCCTTCCCGGCGGAAGCCCGGCCGCTGCCTTGCTTCACGTCGCCCGCACCGTGTGTCGCCGGGCCGAGCGGGATGCCCTCCTAGCCTCGCGTGACGCGGAGCTCAACCCGCTCGTCCTCGTGTATCTGAATCGGCTGTCGGATCTTCTCTTCATCATGGCCCGAGCCGCCAACGCGGGGTCTCCCGGCGGGGAGCCGCTGTGGAAGCCGGGAGGAGACCGCTAGACTGTTTCTTTTCTAGAGGAAGAGACATATGGCGGCGACTATTCTGGTGTGCGACGACGAAGACGTCCTGCGCGCCCTCGTCCGCGCCACGCTCGCCGGCTGCGACTACTCGTTCGCCGAGGCCGTCAACGGGGAGGAGTCGCTCCAGCTCGCCCGGGAGCTGTGTCCGGATCTGATCGTGCTCGACATGATGATGCCGGGTCGCTCGGGGCTCGAGATCCTGGCCGAGATTCGCCAGGACCCGCCACTTGCGGACACACCGGTTCTGATGCTGACGGCACGCACGCAGGTCTCCGACCGCCAGGCTGCGGCTGAGCTAGGGGCCGACCGCTTCCTGGCGAAGCCGTTCAGCCCCAGAGAGCTTCTGTCCACGGTCGAGGAGCTCCTCGATGAGTCACGCTGGGACGCGGCATGAGCGCGTCAGCTTCCGGCAACGGTAAGCCAACCGCTGCTCAGTCGAATCGCGACTACCGCTTTCTGGCCGAGGCCGTTCCCGCACAGGTGTGGACAGCCGGCCCCGACGGAGCCCTCGAGTATGTCAACAAGCGAGTTCTCGACTACTTCGACAGGTCGTTCGAGGAAATGATCGGATGGGGTTGGAAGGAGGTCGTCCATTCGGACGACGTCACTGCGACGCTCGAACGTTGGACTCACGCGCTCGAGACCGGCGATCCCTACGAGACGGAGTTCCGGCTTCGGCGGCGCGACGGCGCGTACCGGTGGCACCTCGGCCGTGCGTTCGCGATGCGAGACGAGCACGGACGGATCGTCAAGTGGTTCGGTGCCAACAGGGACATCGACGATCAGAGGGGCGCGGAGCGCCATGCCCGGCTCATCGTCGAGACCACGGCCGAGGGCATCTGGACGACGAACGCCGAGCATCGGGTCACCTTCGCCAACTCGGCCATGGCGGACATGCTCGGCTATCCAGTGGAAGAGTTGCCTGGCATGCAGCTCGCCGCGTTCCTGCCGCCGGCCACACACGATCTGGTCGAGCCGCACTTCAGGCAACTGAAAGACGGCACTCGCGAGCAGTTGGACGTGAAGCTCGTTCGCAAGGACGGCGTGCGGTTGTGGACCTCCGTGTCCGTCAGCGCGCTCTTCGACGAGGAGGGTCAGTATGCGGGCGTGCTCGGGATGGTGACGGACATCAGCGAGCGCAAGCGGATCGAGCAGCGCCGGAGCGCCCAGCACCAGGTGACCAGAGTGATCGCGGAGACGCCGACGCTCGCCGAGGCCGTGCCTCGCATCCTGTCCGCGATCGGGAAGAGCCTGGGCTGGCAAGCCGGCGTCATCTGGCGGGTCGATCGATCCGAGGACGTCCTTCGAGTCGTGGGCGCGTGGTCGGCCCAGGGTGACGAGTCGAGCTTCGTGGCCGCCAGCAAGAGGATGGTGGTGGAGCGCGGGGTCGATCTGCCGGGCAAGGCCTGGGCCAGCGGTTTGCCGGAGTGGATCCCGAGTCTCCCCCGCGCCGCGGTTTTCTCCCGGAGCGAAACCGCCCAGCAGGACGGACTGCGGTCAGGATTCGCGTTTCCCATGGGCGTCGAGGAGATCGACGGCATCATCGAGTTCTTCTTCGCGGACGAGACGAGCGGCCCCGATGGCGAGATCCTCGCGATGATCACGCTCATCGGCAGCCAGATCGCCGAGCGGATTCGCCGGGAAGAGAGCGCCGAGGCCGTTCGAGACAGCGAGGCCCTGACCCGGACGGTGCTGGACGCGTCGGGCGTGGGGATCGCGATGGTGGACCTCGACGGGAACGTCCTGGTACGAAACGCCCCGATGCAGGCCATGGAGGAAGAGCTCTTCGGCGGACCTGCTGTCGCGGAAGGGATACAGGTTGCAGCCGAGCTCGCCGGGCGACTCACCGAGAGCGAGCGGTTCCTGGGTGACCTCGAGGCAATCCGTGCCAACCCCAACTACGAGGGGCTGGCCGAGTATCACTTCGCCGAAACCGGCCGCAGCTTCCAGCGCTACACGGCCCAGGTAAAGGGATCGGGAGGCGCGCCCCTCGGTCGAATCTTCGTCGTGCGCGAAGTCACGGCGGAGCGCTCCGCCGAGCGGCTGAAGTCGGATCTCGTCGCCACCGTCTCTCATGAGCTCCGCACGCCGCTCTCGGGAATCCTCGGCTTCACCGAACTGCTGGTCGACCAAGACGTCGATCCCGTCACGAGACGGCGCTACCTGGAGATGACCTACAAGGAGGCGAAAAGACTCACGGGATTGCTGGACGACTTCCTCGACCTCCAGCGCATCGAGCAGGGCGGTCTGCGCCTTGCATCGGCGCGGTTCGCCCTCCGACCGGTTCTCGCCGACGCGGTCGAGCTCTTTTCGGGACAGAGCGCCGTGCACGAGCTACGGCTGGAGCCGGAGGCGGGGTCGTTGCTCGTTCGGGGTGACCGGGATCGGATCGCCCAGGTCGTCGGGAACCTGCTTTCGAACGCGATCAAGTACTCCCCCGGCGGCGGGCCGGTGGATGTCGGAGTGGAAAGCTCCGACGGACGAGTCAAAGTCTCAGTCGCCGATCGAGGCATCGGCATTCCCGCCGAGCAGCAGGATCTCGTGTTCGAGCGCTTCTTCCGCGGCGACTCCACCGACGCGCGTTCGATCGGGGGAACGGGTCTCGGACTCACGCTTTGCCGGGAGATCGTCCATGCCCACGGCGGGGAGATCGGCCTCGTCGCCGCGGAGGGTGCGGGAACGACGTTCTGGTTCGAGCTTCCTGTCGCCAGCGGGCATACCTGCCGACTTTTGCCAAAAATATTGCCAAGAGAACAGCTTGAATCTGAAGCCAAACCGCCGGTGATTTAGTCGAATCACCGGCCCACTTCTGACATCAGACTAGAAATAGCTGTAATCAATCAGTCGTGAGGGACGTGACTCTACGGATAACGTTATTCGGTAAACAGCCCTGATCCTATTAGAGTGAAGATTGTGACTTCACAGGCGGGTGCTACCTGGGCGCAGGTGGCTATGTATAGATTCACCCGGATATCAATCAGACTTGGGCGGACGCAGCAGCGAGCCGGTCCGGCGCCTCACGCGAGCAGTAACGACCGTGCCCCGGGGCGGATCTCGCCGGAACGGGGGACGAGAACACCTTCCGTACAACCCTTTGAGGGGACACGAAAAGTGTTTCTTGCAGGGAGTCTGTCCCTGTGGGAAGGAACTGGTACTCGGCTTCGAAACACGTGCTCGCGCTCGCCGGTGCGGCGGTTCTCGTCGCCGTGGCACCCGGCACCGGGTCAGCCTCACAGCTGATCGATCGCAATGCCAGGAACGTGCGCCTCGCCGTGTCCCCGAACAGCGCCGCACTGCTGACCTACCAGGCGGGAGGAAAGAACAGGCGAGTGCTCGTCTGGGGTGCCGTCAACGCCCGGCCGCCGTCCCCGACGCGGCCCCAGATCGCGTTCAAGGTGGACTACTCGGGCGGTGCGAGTGCCCGCGGGCGTCACATCGCACGGCGCCTGCGCACCTCATGCCGCCCGTATGACGGCCCTGCGCTGCAGTGGCTCATCACCGCTTGCAGAGCGCCGGACGGCTCGTACTGGGCTGTCCAGAGCTGGCAGCGCGCGCTTCCGTACTACGGGCTCGCGCCATCCGCGAAGCAGGCGGCCTACGAGCTTCGCCTGTCGCACTGGAAGGGACAGCTCCCGTCGTTGACGATCGAAACGGATTGGGCATACGGCGGTCGCTTCGACCATCTGTACGGGTCGTTCTCGTACCTCGGCAAGCCGGTTCACGGCTTCCGAGCCACACGCTTCGGCATTCCGCTCGACACCTACGGGCGCAACCTCTACGTCGACACCTTCAACTCGAGCTACGGTCCCGGCTGGCGCCGGGAGAACAGCTTCCTGACCCACCGCCCGAGCGGGATCTTCTGCTACGGCTTCTACCCGCATGGGAAGCGCCCGAGCGGGAAGGGCCAGGCCTATCGGGCGACAATCGTAGGTCCCGGCGTCACGCCGGACATCTCCTGGCAGGGTCCTGCACCTGGACCATACGAATACGAGCCTGGGCGTGACCGGGCGCGGAACGCCGAGCAGGCGCAGGTCGGCTCGGGCAGCACTTGCCGCGTGAACTAATCAATCCGGGGGGACGTTGTCCGCAATGCCCGGGGCCACGCGGGCCGCGCCCAGGGTCTTCGACCCTAGTGACCTGAGTCATTAGTTCGCAGGCATAGGCACCTTTGCGGCGAAGCCTGTCGTCGTCATCGACGACGATAGGAGGCAGTCATGCCGCAGCGGGCAGAGGTCGTGCTGAGCGACGAGGAGCGG
>JACCTQ010000224.1 GCA_013812265.1 Actinomycetota bacterium | reverse complement strand
ACCGGACGACCGCCGTCGAAGTCGCCCGAGCAGGCGCGGATCAGCCGGTAGGGGATGTTCCGGCTCCCGGGGATGTAGCCGTGGTCTCGCTCGCTCTTCTCCCGGACGTCCACGACCTCGATGGCGTTCCGACTGAGAAGGTCGTGGAGCTCGTCGACATCCAGGGGTTGGACTCGTTCGGTCGCCTGGGGTCGCTGGAGGTAGCCCTCGAGATCGAGAAAGCCGACGGCGCGAAGGCCGCGCGCGGCCATTTTCACCTCCTGGGGCGAGCAGCAGTGCAAAACGATCCGCTCATCCGGCGAGAGCACGAATGCCGTCTTCGTCGCGAACGAGCCACCCGATAACGGCACATTGATCGCACCGCGGACATGACCCTCGGCGAAGGCGTCGGCGGGGCGCACGTCGAGAATGGTCGCTCCGTCCGGCTCCGCGATGGGACGGAGGGCCGGCGATGAGCCGACGAAAGGCCCGCGGTTCAGCTCGACGATCCGCTCCATGTTCGGCGGTCTGGGCGCGCCCAGGGCAGCCGCTTCGGTGATGAAGTCGCTCTCCTCGTGGAACGCGAGTGCCTTGTTGAAGCGTCGCTCGAAGCCGATCGTGGAGGAGGCCTTGGAGCTCATGGCGGCACCGCACAGGGAACCGGCGACGTGGCCGGGATAGAGCTCGACACCGTCCGCTAGCTCCAGCAGCCGGCGCAGGCTATGGAACAGGTCTCGAGCTCCGTCGCGCGCGGCCACGGCGAGATCCGGGCGGGCCGCATCGCCTACGAGCAGCGAGTCCCCGGTCAAGACGAGCCAGGGCTCCTCGGCGCGGGAGCGGTCGATGACGGCGACACAGCAGTGCTCAGGGCGGTGCCCCGGGGTGTGGAGCACGCGCAGGCAGACAGCGCCGAGCTCGATCTCCGACCCGTCCTCGAGCTCGTCGCAGTCGAACGCCGGCTCGCCCAGCGGGTGGACGCACACCCGTACTCCGTGCTCGAGCGCGAGGCGGCCGTGACCCGAAAGGTGGTCGGCATGCGTGTGGGTCTCGACGGCACAGGTGATCCGAACCTCGCGGCGTTCAGCCTCGTTCAGATAGGGCTCGATCGCGTAGGCGGGGTCGACGACGGCGGCCTCGCCCGTCTCCTCGTTGCCGATCAGGTAGGACGCGCAGCCGAGATCGTCGTCAACGAACTGGCGGAAAAGCACGGCTCAGGAGCCTAACAGGGCCCCCGGCGCTCCGGGATCAACCCATGCCTCATCGCCGCTCAACTGGTCACCCATAAGTCCGGTGTCCAGACTTCAGTCTGGCACCGGATTTCATTTCCAACGAAGTCCAAGTTAGAGGCCGAGATGCCTAGCGATCACCATTCTTTGGACTTCGTTGGTGCCCTCGCCGATCTCGAGTATCTTCTGGTCGCGATAGAGGCGTGAGATTGCGTACTCCTCCATGTACCCGTAGCCGCCGTGGATTTGGAGTGACCAGTTGGCCGCGCGGTTCGAGAGCTCGCCCGTGTAGAGCTTGGCCATGGCGGCCTCCTTCGCGAACGGCCGTCCCTGATCCTTGAGCCAGGCCGCCTTGCAGACGAGCGCTCGCCCCGCTTCGATCTCGGTGGCCATGTCGGCGAGCTTGAACTGGACCGCCTGGAACTTCGAGATCGGCCGCCCGAACTGCTCCCGCTCGCGGGCGTAGTCGTACGCAAGGTCGTAGGCGCCCTGCGCGAGGCCGACCCCCATGGCGGCCACCGAGATGCGGCCTCCGTCGAGGATCTCCAGGAATTGGTGGTACCCGCTTCCGCGTGGTCCGAGCAGGTTTCCTTCCGGGACGGCGCAATCGTCGAAGGAGAGCTCGCGTGTGTCGGAGGCGTGCCAGCCGATCTTCTTCATCGGGGCAGAGATCTCGTAGCCAGGCGTCCCGTTGGGGACGATGATGTTCGAGATCTCGCCCTCCCCTGTCAGGGCGGTGATCGTCACGCATGCCGAGATGTCGGTGCCGGCGTTCGTGATGAAGATCTTCGAGCCGTTGACGACCCAGGTGCCGTCTCGCCGCTCTGCACGGGTCCGGGTGGCGCCCGCGTCGGATCCGGCTCCGGGCTCGGTGAGGCCGAAGGCGGCCAGGCCCTCGCCGGAGGCCAGCCGTGGTAGCCACTCTCGTTTCTGCTCCTCGGTGCCGAACAGGTAGATCGGCATTGTCCCGAGCGAGGTGTGGGCGGCCATCGTGATCGCGACGGAGGAGTCGATTCGCGTCAGCTCCTCCACCGCGATCGCGTAGGACAGCGTGTCGGTTCCGGCACCTCCGTATTCCTCCGGAATCGGCATCCCCATGAGCCCGAGCTGGGCGAGCTCCGCCACGATCTCGTACGGGAAGCGCTCTTCCCGGTCGAGCTCCTCGGCCACCGGCGCCAGGCGTTCGAGGGCGAACTCCCGCACCGTGCTGCGGACGAGCTCGTGCTCTTCGGAGAGATCGAGGTCCATCGGCCTTTTGCCTGCGGGAAAAGCCCTATCGACCGCTGAGGCGGTCGGCTAGCTCGACGATCAGTCTTACGCCGAACCCCGTGCCGCCCCGCTGGGTCAGGTAGTCGCCCCGGCTGTAGCGGAAGAAGGCTGGCCCGGCTATGTCCAGATGAGCCCACGGGCCCTCTCCTGTGAACTCCCGCAGGAACTCGGCCGCGAGGACGGGGGAGCCCTGGCGGAGAATGGACGAGTTCTTCATGTCCGCGAAATGCGAGTCGATGTAGCGGCGGTAACGGGGATGGAGCGGAAACCGCCAGACGTGGTCGCCGCTCGCCTCGCCGGCGGCGACGATCTGCTCACCCCATTCGTCGTCGTTGGCGAACAACCCGGAGTAGAGATCGCCGAGGGCGAGCTCCATCGCTCCCGTGAGCGTGGCGAGATCGAGGAGATGTGTGGCGCCTTGCTGGCGCGCGTACCAGAGCGCGTCGGCGAGCACGAGCCGCCCCTCGGCATCGGTGTTGATCACCTCGATGGTCTTGCCGTTCATGGCGGTGAGGATGTCTCCGGGCCGGTACGCCCCGCCGCCCGGCATGTTCTCGGTGGCGCCGACAACCGCGATCGCGTTGATCGGACACTCCACGTCGGCGAGCGCCCCCATTGCCTCGACCACTGCGCCTCCGCCCGACATGTCGCCCTTCATGTCCTCCATGTAGAGGGCGGGCTTCAGCGAGATGCCGCCGGTATCGAACGTCACGGCCTTGCCCACCAGGCCCAAGACCAGGTTGTCGCGCGCCGGGGAGGGGGCCTCGTACCGCATCACGATCAGTCGCGGCGGGTTGTGGCTTCCTTGCGCGACCGCACCGAGCGAGCCCATGCCGAGCTCCCGCATCTCGTCCGGCCCGAGCGCCTCGACCGTCAGCGTGTGGAACTGCTCGCCGATCTCGCTCGCTCGTGCTGCCAGGCGCTCGGGAGTCAATTCGTTCGGGGGCATGTTGGAGAGGTCGCGGGCGCGGTTCGTCCAGTCCGCCACTCGGCGAGCACGCTCGGCAGGCCGGGCTAGGTCGAAGTCTCCGTCGCTCCAGAGCACCAGCCGCCTCGAAGGCCGTCGATCCGACCCGTCGGTCTTCCAGAGGCCCGGGTCGTAACCGCCCAGCATGGTGCCCTCGACGACGGCCCGCGTCTGCTCCGGCAACGGAAGGGCGAGGTCGTCGTCGAGCATCCAGGCGACCGTCCGGCCGAAGTCTCTCGTCGCGCGAGCCACAGCGCCTGCGGCAGTCCGGAGCGTGTCGGCGTCGATCGCCTCTCTCGGGCCGACGCCGGCGAGCGCAACACGACGCGCGGGCAGCCCGTCCGCGTTCACGTGGACGACTGCGACGTGGTCGAGGCGACCTCGAATCTCGCCCTCGTCTACGAGACGCGAGAGCTGACCATCGAGCCGCCGGTCGAGCTCGGCGGCCTGGCCCGCGAGTGGCGAGGGGGGGTCGACCACGGGCACGGCGACGACGTCCGCTTCCGCAGCCTCGGGACGGGCGACCTCCACCGCGACCTGCATCGGCGGCGATGCTATCCGAGCGGCCCCGGATCGTCTTAGCGCGTTCTTCACAAAACCTTCTCCGTTCTTCACAAGCTTTCTCATCTCCGCGTCGTATCTAGGGGTATGGCAGACATCGAAACAGTCGAGACGGTTCACGGGCGCCTCTCCCGGCTCGTGCTCGAGCGGCAGCAGCTCCGCGCCCGCCAGGCGAGCGAGCGAACGCTCGAGCGGAACCGCCGCCAGATCACGCGCTACCAGCAGGAGCTGTCACGCGCCCTGATCCAGCGGCATCTCCGCGCCCCGGCGTAGAACCAGCTCCGCTCGACCCGACGTCTGGCGCTAGCCTGCCACAGTGCGGGCCGAGATCGACAAGAGAGCCATGGCGGCGCTCTCGAGCGGCCACCTGGCGACCGATTTCGCCAATGGAGCTCTGCCCGCGCTGCTGCCGTTTCTCGTCTCCAAGTTCGACCTCTCCTACAC
>JACCTQ010000186.1 GCA_013812265.1 Actinomycetota bacterium | reverse complement strand
CGAGCCTCCTTCTCAGGCAACCACACTCCCTTAGATGGTTCATCCCAAATTCCAGCGGCGTCGGCTGACGTCCCCGGCGCGGCGCCGGATCGTCGAGCTCACTCTTGCCCAGGCCTGCGGGCCTGCGCTGCGAGCGATCTCGGCGCCCGGCTTGTCCGGTGCCGCCCCCGAACGGCACTCGAATTTGGAATCAACCATCTAGTGCTCCGTCCCGAAAGCCACTCGCGCCCTGGGCGGCTGCAAAGTGGCGCCGGACTGCCTCCTCAGTCGCTTACATGTGCCCGCACATGCGCGCTCCCTGCGTCCTTGGCCGGCTTGCTTTTCGCGCGCCAGGATCATCAAGCGACTTCCGGGACAGAGCACTAGCCGCATGGATGTCCTTGCCTTCGAGTGGGCATTCATCTGGGAGAACCGCGAGGACCTCCTCGAGGGCCTCGTCAACACCCTCAAGGTGGCCGCCATCGGTGTTGCCGGCGCGTTCCTCGTCGGCCTGATCCTCGGCGCTGCGCGCGCCCACCGTGTGCCGATCGTCAGCCAGCTCGCGGCCGCCTACGTCGAGGTGATTCGCAACACCCCGATCCTCGTTCAGATCTTCATGCTCTTCTACGGTCTTCCCCGGCTCGGCATTCAGCTCGAAGGGTTCACCGTCGCGTGGCTCTCCGTGATGATCTGGGGTGGAGCCTTCAATACAGAGAACTTCCGCGCCGGATTCGAGGCCGTCCCTGGGCGCTACCGTGAGGCGGGCTACGCACTGGGCTTCGGGCCGCTCCGCACCTTCTTCAATGTGACCCTTCCGATCGGAGGACGGATCGCGCTCCCGTCGTCCATCAACACCTACATCTCCGTGTTCAAGAACACCTCGTTGATGGTGGCGATTGGGTTCGGCGAGCTGACGAACGTCGCGAACAACATCCAGGCCACGACGTTCCGGGCTGCCGAGATGTTCCTCGTGCTCGGCGTCGTCTATCTCGCGCTCGTCTGGACGATGTCGGCGCTGATCCGGATGCTAGAGCAGCGCCTCGCATTACCAGAGGACTTGCGCTGATGCCCGATTGGGTTGGGCCAGTCGCGGAGTACGTGCTCGAGGTCGGTCTCAAGGAGACCCTCAAGCTCGCCGCCGTCTCGGTCGTCGCGAGCGCGGTCATCGGCGTCGCGCTGGGGACCTTTTTGACGATCCGGTGGCTGCCGATACGCGCGCCGATCAGGCTGTACATCGAGGTGTGGCGGGGGTTGCCGATCGTGGTCACGATCCTGTTCATCTTCTTCGCGCTTCCGACCTTCGACCTTCGCTTCAGCGCATACACGGCGGCGGCGATCGGGCTGAGCCTTTGGGGAAGCGCCCAGGTGGCGGAGGCCACGCGCGGCGCGGTGCAGTCCATACCGCGGGAGCAACACGAAGCTGCAGCTGCTCTGGGCTTCGGCTGGGTCGGCCGCCACGTTTACGTGGTCCTGCCGCAGGCGTTGCGCCGGCTTCTCCCGCCGATGGTGGGCCTCCTGGTCAACGTGATCCAGAACACGACCGTTGCGTTCGTCATTGGGGTACCGGAGACGCTCGAGGCCAGCACCCGGCAGATGAACAATCTCACGCAGGCGACGGGAGACCCGCACGCGTTCGAGATCTTGGGCGCCGTGATGGTGATGTTCTTCCTCATCTCGTTCCCGCTCACCCGCTTGGCGCGCTACCTCGAGCGTCGCCTCGTATGAGCCCGTCGGCCCTGCCTGGGCGCCTCGGAACCGGGTCCGCCGAGGCAGCCGCCGAGGCATAGGATCAGAACGGCTGGCTCTCAAAGGAGGCAAACACAATGCGTCGTGCCCTGATTCTCCCGTCCGTCGTGCTCTTCCTGGTGGCCGTGCTGGCCACGCTGCCTTCGGCGGCCACGCCGCAGGTTGCGCAGCCTCCGAAGCAACCGACGGCGATCGGGACCGGCGGAGCCGCAGCTACGGTCGACGTGCTCGCCACCGATGCGGCGGTCAAGGCGCTCCGCGAGGGCGCGAACGCGGTCGACGCCGCCGTCGTGGCGGCCGCTGTGCTCGGGGTCACCGAGCCTTTCTCGGCGGGAATCGGCGGCGGCGGCTTCATGCTCATCCGCACGGCTGCCGGCAAGGTCACGACCATCGATCACCGTGAGGCGGCGCCAGCGGCCATGCGGCCGGACTCGTTCTTCGAGGGCGGCAGGGCTCTCGGGTTCAACGATGCTCGCTACAGCGGGCTCTCGGCGGGCGTGCCCGGCACGGTGCGGGGCTGGGAGGAGGCGCTGCGGCGCTACGGGACGATGTCGTTCGCGCGGGCGCTCGCTCCGGCAATCGAGGTGGCGCGCGAGGGCTTCTTCATCGACGACGTCTTCTTTGACCAGACGCGCCAGAACCTCGACTACTTCGACGACATCGCCTCCACGCGTGCGCTCTACCTGGATCCCGACGGCACGCCGCGCGACGTGGGGACGGTGTTACGCAACCCCGACCTCGCCCGCACGTATGAGCGAATCGCGACCCTCGGGGCGGCTGGCTTCTACGGCGGGCCCGTCGCTGACGCGATGGTCGAGGCGGCGCGGAATCCGCCCGTGCTACCGGCTGCCAATCACCGCTGGCGCCCCGGGGTGATGACCGCGGCCGACCTCCAGGCGTACGCCGCTCCGGAGCGCGAGCCGGCGAAGGTCGGCTACCGAGGCCTTGACGTCTACAGCATGGGCCCGCCCTCGAGCGGAGGCTCGACGATCGGCGAGGCGCTCAACATCCTCGAGGCGTTCGATCTCGGCGCGATGGACCGTGCTCGCGCGATGCACCTCTTCCTGGAGGCGTCGCGCTTCTCGTTCGCCGACCGGAACGCCTTCCTTGCCGACCCCGCCTTCTATCCCGTGCCGCTGGCCGGCCTGCTCTCGGATGCCTTCGCGGCCACACGCCGCGCGGCCATCGACGTCGGGCGAGCCGCGCGGAGCCCCGTCCTTCCGGGTGACCCGTTGCCCTTCAACCAGGCGCCGGCCCTCTCGGGTCAAGCCGCCGCCACGGTGACCCTCGCCGGCACGACCACGCACTTGACCGTGTCGGACAGCGCCGGGAACGTCGTCTCTTACACCTTCACGATCGAGTCGACCGGCGGTAACGGCGTGGTCGTGCCAGGGTGGGGATTCCTGCTCAACAACGAGCTGACCGACTTCAACTTCGATTCCCTGACGCACCCGAACCGGGTCGAGGGCAACAAGCGCCCCCGGAGCTCGATGGCCCCGACACTCGTCCTGGAGCAGGGCAGGCCGCTACTCGCGCTGGGTTCGCCCGGAGGCTCGACCATCATCACGACCGTGCTGCAAATCCTCGTCGACCGGCTGGATCTGGGAGCCACGCTCGAGCAAGCGCTCGCCGCGCCCCGCGCCAGCCAGCGGAACACCGCCACGACCTCGGTGGAACCCTTGTTCGGAGCGCTGTCTGAGGCTCAGGCGCTCGCCGGCTCCTACGGCCACACGTTCTCGACGTCCGACGAGATCGGCGCCGCCACCGCGATCGAGTTCCTGCCCAACGGCCGCGTGCTCGCCGCGGCGGCGGTAGCGCTATGGTCGTCAACCCCGGCCGCAAGGGCCGCGAGCGATAGGGAGGTAGCGCGCATGCACTTTCAGCTCAACGGTTCGGTTTCCGGGTGATTCAGCCCCCTGGTGGGCGCGAGGCCCGCGCGGGCGGCCGAAGCATCCTGGTCGTGACGACAGTCGTTCCGGAGGAAGGTCGCTTCAGCGCCGAGCTCGGGCGGCTGATCGAGGAGGATGGAGCGGTCATTCGCGTTGTCGCGCCGGCGGCAAAGGTGTCCCGACTCGATTGGTTGACGAACGACGAGGATGCGGCCAGGGCTGATGCGAGAGAGGCAGCCGAGCGCGTGGCCGGGGTGCTCGGTACCAAGGCGTCGGTCGAGATCGACTACACGAGTGAGAACACCGATGCGGCTCAGGCGGTAAAGGACGCGTTGCGGACGTTTCGGGCCGACGAGTTGATCGTCGTCACGCGGCCGGGTGACGAGTCGAGCTGGCTGGAGGACGAGACGGTCAAAGAGGTGTTGGGGCAGTCCGGCATCCCCGGCCGCCATATCGAGCTTCCAGAAGAGCGGAGCTGAGCCTCCCTGGTACCCCTCAGCGCTCCTCGAGCCGCAGCGCAGCCGAGTTGATGCAGTAGCGCTGGCCCGTCGGCGCCGGGCCGTCGGGGAACAGGTGACCCAGGTGGCCGCCGCAGCTCGCGCACAGCACCTCCCTGCGCGACATGCCGTGGCTCGCGTCGGTCTCCTCCTCGAGCGTCTCGTCGCTTGCGGGCGCGGAGAAAGCGGGCCAGCCGCAGCCGGAGTCGTATTTCGTGTCCGAGTCGAAGAGCTGGGTTCCGCAGCCCGCGCAGCGGTAGACGCCGGGCTCGAAGACGTGGTCGTACTCGCCGGTGAACGGGGCTTCGGTGCCCTTCTCGCGCAAGACCCGGTACTGCTCGGGCGTCAGCTCCCGGCGCCACTCCTCGTCCGTCTTGCGCACCTCGGACACCCTGTCTACCACCTGGAGCGCCGTCCGCGGCGGCTCGTGTAGAGGACCTTCGGCTGCGCCGTCTTCAAGCCGGCTCCCTCGAATTGCTCCCGGTGTCCCAGACGGTTCGCGACCCGGCTCGTGTCGGCCTGCTGGTCGGGGAGCACGAAGGTGATGGCCGTGCCGGTGCGTCCCGCCCGTCCCGTGCGACCCGTGCGGTGCACGTAGCCCTTGTCCTCCTCGGGGGGATCGAAGTTGATCACGTGCGTGACGTCGTCGAGATCGAGGCCGCGGGCTGCCACGTCGGTTGCGACGAGCGTGCGGATCTCGCCCTTCTCGAAGCGCTCCAGCGCGCGCTCGCGGGCTCGCTGGGACATGTCACCGTGCATGGCGAGGGCCTTCACGCCCTGACGGCCGAGCTTCTGCAAAAGTCGCTCGGCGCCGCGCTTGGTTCGCACGAAGACGAGCGCTAGCCCCTCCGAGGAATTGATCAGCTCGACGAGCGTCTCGATCTTCGTATCCAGGCTCACCGACACGAAGCGGTGGTGGATCTCCCCGGGCGCCTGCTCCATGGTCAGCTCGGCCTCGAAGCGAGACGGGCTGTTGGTGTATGCCCGCGCCAGGTCGCCGACGGCTCCGTCGAGCGTCGCCGAGAAAAACATGGTCTGGCGGTTCCGCGGCAGTCGGCGCACGATCTTGTCGACCTGCGGCTGAAAGCCCATGTCGAGCATGCGGTCGGCCTCGTCGAGGATGAGCGTGCGGATGTGCGACAGATCCACCATGCGGCGCTGCGCAAGATCCTCGAGGCGTCCGGGCGTCGCGACG
>JACCTQ010000168.1 GCA_013812265.1 Actinomycetota bacterium | reverse complement strand
GCCGCACGGTCTACGTCGGCTCCTATGATCGTCACCTGTACGCGCTCGACGCCGCTACGGGAGAACAGCGCTGGCGTTTTCGAGCGAATGGACCCATCTCCGGATCGGCGACCGTCCTGAACGGCGTCGTCTACTTCGCCACCCTGGAGCGGCGCACGTATGCGCTCGACGCGCGCACCGGAAGGCAGCTGTGGACGTTCCCGGACGGCAAGTACACCCCGGTCGTGGCGGACGCCAAGCGCCTGTACCTCGTGGGTTACGCCAGGGTATACGGCATGGTGGAGCGCGCATCTCGGCGCCGCCGAGCAGATCGTTAGGAGCTCGGGCCGCGCCGAAGGCACACTCTCCGGCCCTCGGCGTAGCCGAGGGCCGGAATGGAGTAGACCTACGCAGTGGGGAGACCCCTGGTTTCCTTTGGTCGAGCTTTTGAAGCCGAAGGCGCACAAAAGGTCGTGTAGCCGAGGGCCGGAATGGAGTACACCTACGCAGTAGGAGACCCCTGGTTTCCTTTTGGTCGAGCTTTTGCAGCCGAAGGCGCACAAAAGGTCGTGTTAGAGTCGGCGCCCGATGACCCGGGAGACCGAGTTGCGGAAGCCGCGCGCGCGGTCGCTCCCCGAGCTGGATCTGGAGCAGGAGGTCGACCTCGCGGACGTGAAGAGGCGGATTCTCGCGCGCTGGTGGCTGCCGCTGGCCGGCCTTCTGCTCGGCCTCGCAATCGGGTACGTGCTCGGGACCGGAAGCGGCAACACGTACCGCGCCGAGGCGATCGTCTATCTGGGCCTGCCCATTCCGCCCGGCGGCGGCCCTCCGATCCAGGGCCTGGCCAACAACCCCGGAACGGTGGCGCGCATCCTCCGCTCCGAGGCCGCGCTCAAGGAGGCAGCGCGGGCAAGCGGGCTTCGAGTGGCAAAGCTTCGGGGCCGCGTGTCCACGCAAACGATCGCTTCTGGACAAGGCGCGCGCGCGGCGGCACCCGCGCTGTTCGTCGACGTGGAGGTGAAGGGTGATGCCGCGCGCAGGATCGAGGTCGCGGCGAACGCGCTCGCACGCCACCTGGCGCGCCGGGTCTCGGCCCCCTACGTCGAGACGAGAATCGAGCAGCTAGAGAACCGGGCCGCGTCGCAGGCTGCTGATCTCAAGGCCATCGAGGCTCAGATCGTGACGCTCACCGCTGCCGTCAGGGGCGCGCGCCGCCTCCCGCCGATCGAGCGCATCGACCTCGTCAGCCTGCTCTCGAACTCACAGCAGCGGCGAGGGGATATCGTCGACGAGCAGGCCGCGACGCAACAGAGCCTGGTCTTCGCGCGCACGACCGAACGAGCAACGATCGTGGAGCCCGCGGTGGCCGTCGAGACGACGGCCCGCAGCGTCCGCAACTCCATGCTGGTGGCGGGCATCCTCGGCCTTCTTCTCGGCGGTCTCGCGGCGCTCCTCTGGGATCGGTTCGCCCCCCGGGCAGCCGGCCTCCGGGGAAACTGACCTTCGCGCATGGTCGGAGGCAAGAGGGTCGCCGTAGTCGTCCCGGCATACGACGAGGAGAGACTGGTCGAGACCACGCTCGCGGGCATCCCCGGCTTCGTCGACCGGATCTTCGTCGTCGACGACGCGTCGCGAGACGGGACGGCGCAGCGCGCGAGCGCGGCCGCCGCGGCCGATCCGCGCATCGAGGTGATCGTGCACGAGCGTAACGGCGGCGTGGGCGCGGCGATCGTGACCGGCTACCGTCGTGCCCTCGCCGAGCGCATCGACGTCACCTGCGTGATGGCGGCCGACAACCAGATGGACCCGGAGGATCTTACGAAGCTCGTCGAGCCGGTCGCGCGCGGAGAAGTCGACTACGCGAAGGCCAACCGGCTCTTCACCGGGCAGGCCTGGCAGCTGATGCCACGAAACCGCTATCTCGGGAACGCCGTGCTGTCTCTGTTGACGAAGGTGGCCTCCGGCTACTGGCACGTCGCCGATTCGCAGTCGGGCTACACCGCCATCGACCTCGGGACGCTCGAGCTCCTCGACCTCGACCGCATCTACCAGAGCTACGGCTTCCCGAACGACATGCTGGTGCACCTGAACGTGCTGAACGCCCGCGTCCGAGACCTGCCGTCGCGGCCGATATACGGTGTCGGCGAGCGCTCCGGGATCAAGCTCCGCCGGGTGATTCCGCGCATCTCGTGGCTGCTCGTGAAGGGCTTCTTCTGGCGTATGCGGGAGAAGTACGTGATCCGCGACTTCCATCCGCTCGTCTTCTTCTATGTGCTGGGATTTCTGATGACGGTCGCAGGGCTCGTCCTCGGCATCGTGGAGACGGTGCTCCGGTTTCTCGGCAACGATCTGACTACGCCCACAGTGGTGCTGATTGCGCTGCTCCTGATCTCGGGCTTCCAGTTCACGCTGTTCGCGATGCTGTTCGACATGGAGGCGAACAAAGACCTGCGCTAGATCGTTCGGCGTGCGTTAGCGCCCGGTAAAAGCTGCGCGAACAACCGGAGTCGTCCGCCCTTCGCGAGTACCATTCCGCGCATGTCCACCGCTCTCGTAACCGGCGGAGCAGGCTTTCTCGGCTCCCATCTGTGCGATTACCTGCTCGAGCAGGGCCATCGCGTTATTTGCGTCGACAACCTGGACACCGGGTCGCTCCAGAACGTCAACCACATCAGGGAGCCTGACTTTCTCTTCATCAACCACGACCTCATCCAGCACATCGAGATCGACGAGACCATCGACTTCGTCTTCCATCTCGCGAGCCCGGCGAGCCCCATCGACTACCAGCGGCTGCCGCTGCACACACTGAAGGTGGGCTCGTACGGAACGCACAACACGCTCGGCCTCGCGAAGTTCAAGCGAGCTCGCTTCCTACTCGCTTCCTCCAGCGAGGTGTACGGCGATCCCCAGGTCCATCCACAGCCGGAGAGCTACTGGGGGAACGTGAATCCGATCGGGCCCCGTGGCGTGTACGACGAGGCGAAGCGGTACGCCGAGGCCATGAGCATGGCGTACCACCGCCAGCAGGGTGTCAACACGTGTATCGCTCGCATCTTCAACACGTACGGCCCGCGCATGCGGCCCAACGACGGGCGCGCGATTCCGACGTTCGTTCGCCAGGCGCTCGAGGACAAGCCGCTCACGGTCTTCGGCGACGGCTCTCAGACGAGAAGCCTGTGCTACGTGGACGACCTCGTCCGCGGCCTCTACCTGCTGGCCGAGAGCGACGAGCACCTGCCCGTAAACCTCGGGAACCCCGATCACGAGGTCACCATGCTCGAGCTGGCCGAGACTGTCATCCGCGTCTCGGGATCCCGCAGCAAGGTCGTCTTCGAGGCGCTGCCGACCGACGATCCGCACATTCGCCGCCCCGACATCACCCGCGCCCAGCAGGTGCTCGGTTGGGAGCCCGAAGTCGATATGGAAGAAGGACTGGCGCGAATCCTCGCGGCGCTCGGCCGGCAGCCGGTCGGTGTTTAGACAACTTTTAGTCGTTCTGAGCCTCGCTGCCGCCCTGGCGATGCTCGTGCCCGGCGAGGCGGCGCCTTCCCGCTTCTTCCAGGTCGGAATCTTCGACGAGGCCCAGACGCTGTACGGGAATCCCGAGCGTTCCTTCCCGATCCTCCAGGAGCTGCGGTCGCAGCTCCTCCGCGTCAACCTCTACTGGGGTGGACGTTTCGGCGTGGCGCGCAGACGACCTGTCGACGCGGCCGACCCCAGCGATCCGGCCTACAACTGGGCGGCGTACGACCGCACCGCGTTCTACGCGACGCAGTACGGGATGAAGGTGGTTTTCTCGATCTACGGCACCCCGGGCTGGGCGAACGGCGGCAAGGGGATGAACCGCGCCCCGACGCGTGCGGCCGACCTGCAGAAGTTCGCGTACGCCGCCGCGGAGCGCTACAGCGGGACGTTCGAGCGGGCCGACGGACGAATCCTTCCCTCTGTACGCCACTGGCTCGCATGGAACGAGCCCAACAATCCCAACTACCTCGCGCCCCAGTTCCGGCGGGTCGGACCGCGCTGGATCGTCCAGAGCCCGGTGGACTACGCCAGGATCTGCAACGCCATCTACAACGGTGTCCACCTGACCAGCCTGCGCAACGAGAAGGTGGCGTGCGGGGTGACGGGGCCGCGCGGGAACAACAGCGCCCAGAACATCCGTCCCTCGATCTCCCCGCTCGTGTTCCTCGCGAACATGAAGAAGTTCGGTGCCAAGACCTTCGACGCTTACGCCCACCACCCGTACTACGGACGGCCGACGGAGACGCCTACGTCCCGGCCTTCCGCTCGCACGGCCATCACGCTCGGAAACATCGACGTGTTGATCAGGGCGCTGACCCGTCTCTACGGCGCGAAACGCGTGTGGCTCACCGAGTACGGCTACCAGACCAGCCCGCCAGATAGGTCCTTCGGGGTCTCGTGGGCGCTACAAGCGCGCTACCTCACACAGTCCTTCGGCATCGCGCAGCGCAACCCGCGGATCGACATGATGCTCTGGTTCCTGTTCCGGGACGACGCCGACCTCCGTAACGGCTGGCAATCGGGCTTCCTCACGGCCACGGGGCGCAGAAAACCGGCCTTCGCAGCTTTCCAGCGCTACGCACGCACGTTGGCTTCAGCTCGGCGCTGAGAGTTCCTAACAGGCTGAAGCCTTGTGGCGAAGCGTCAGTCCGTCAGAAGCTCCAGAACTCCGGCTGACTCCCGATACCAGGCGACCGTGCGCTCGAGCCCTTCGCGCAGCGACGTCTGCGCCCGGAAGCCGAACAGGTTCTCCGCGCGAGTGACGTCCAGGCGCCGTCGCGGCTGGCCGTTCGGCCGTGACTCGTCCCAGACGATGTCGCCGTCGTAGGCGGTGATCTCGGCGACGAGCCCGGCCAGATCGCGGATCGACGGCTCCTCGCCTGTGCCGAGGTTGACCGGCTCCGCGCCGTCGTAGTGCTGCGCGGCCAGCCAGAGGCCCTCGACACAGTCCTCGACGTAGAGCGAGTCGCGGGTAGGCGTGCCGTCGCCCCAGAGGACGATCTCGCGCTCGCCCCGCTCGTTGGCCTCCAGCATCTTGCGGATCAGGGCAGGGATCACGTGGGAGGTTTCCAGGTTGAAGTTGTCACGGGGCCCGTAGAGGTTCGTGGGCATGAGATAGATGGAACGCAGTCCGTATTGCTCGCGATAGGCCTGGGCACCGACGAGGAGCGCCTTCTTCGCCACGCCGTAGGGAGCGTTCGTCTCCTCCGGGAACCCGTCCCACAGGTCGTCCTCGCTGAAGGGGATGGGCGTGAGCTTGGGATACGAGCAGATCGTTCCCAGGAGAACGAGCTTGTCGACCTCGGCGAGGCGGCTCTGCTCCAGGATGTGTGTCCCCATCATCAGATTCGCGTACCAGTAGCGGCCGGGGTTCGAGCGGTTCGCGCCGATGCCACCCACCTCGGCGGCGAGATGGATGACGAGATCCGGGTTCGCGTGCGCAAAGAGGCGCTCGACATCCCGGGCGAGTGTGAGGTCGTAGTCGCGCCGCCGCGCGACGAACGGCTCGATGCCATCGCCCCGCAGCCGCTCGACGAGATGCGATCCGACGAAGCCACCGCCACCCGTGATGAGCACCGTCATGCCGTCTGCACCTT
>JACCTQ010000159.1 GCA_013812265.1 Actinomycetota bacterium | reverse complement strand
ATGCCGGTCATGAGACCTCCTTTAGGGTTCTCCGGCATTCGAGGGTGACGACGTCCCTCCTCCGCAGATCTCTCAGAAGGGGTACGCGGTGAGACCCCAGGCCGCGCTGCCGTACCAGATCCCGAACCCGAGGCTGGCCAGGCCAAGGGCCGGAGCAATGCCGTTGAAGGCCGCCCGGACGGGGCGGCTGACGAGGGTCAGGCCGAATCCTCCAGTGAGCATCGTCATCGACACGGCCGTGAAGACGGCGAGCAGGGCCAGCGAGAGGACGGCCAAGAGCCTCGATTCGATAGAGGCAACGAGCAGGACGCCGACGCCGGCACTGCCACCCATTCCGTGGACGAGACCGATGCCGTACGCGGCGAGCGGCGTTCTGGACACGTGCGGGTGAGCATGATCCTCCGCTTGCGCGTGTGAGTGCAGGTGAGCGTGGCTGCCGCCGTCGTGGCGGTGAAGGTGCATGTGGAAGTATCCGCGCTGCCAGCGTACGAGGAGACGAACCGCCAGGTAGACGATCACGAGCGCGATCGCCGTCTCAGCCGCCTGCATGACCCTCTCCGGGAGATACTTGTTGAAGAGGACGATGGGCAGCCCGAAGACGAACAACGTGGTCGCGTGCCCGAGGCCCCAGGCAAGGCCGAGCCGGGCTGCCGCCCGGCCGGCCCGGTCTTTACCACCGGCGATGAGGGTCGTCACCGCGGCAAGGTGGTCGGGATCGGTGGCATGGCGCAAACCAAGGAGAATCGCGACGGCGAGCACGATCCAGATCGATGCCCCGTCCGACAAGGTTGCGAGTCGATCATCGATTCCGAACATGCAAATCTCCTCCTACTAGACGATCTGGGGAAGCGCGCGCACGGCCATGACGACGCCGACGCCGATGACGGCGAAGGCGCTCAGGGCAGGTAGAGCGCGGATGACGGGGCCGTTGAAGCTCATGCGGCTGAAACGCCGCTGAGCGGTCACCGCGAGCAGTCCGATGCCGGTCACTGCCAGCGCGAGCCCCACGCTGAAGGCGACGATCAGTACGAGCCCGTACCCGACTCGCTGCAGCGAGATCGCAGCGAGCAGGACGACGAGCGCGGTGGGACACGGAATGATCCCCGCCGAGATGCCGATCCCCAGGAGGCCGCGCCGACCCATCGCGTCCTGACCGTGTGAGTGATCGTGACCGTGGCCGTGGTGGTGGCCGTGATCGTGCTCGTGTGCTGCCTCGTCTGGTCGCCGCCAGGCGCGGATGCGCCAGCGCAGGATCGCTAGCCCGACACCGACCACGAGCAGCGCCGACACGAGGTTGAGCCACGGATAGAGCTGGTCGGGGACGATGAACTCCGAGAGAGCCAGGGTCACGAGTCCGAGCGCGAAGACGCCAATCGTGTGCGTGACCGTGACGATGACGCCAAGCAGGACGGCGTGCCGGGGCGTGCCGCGGGAGCCGACCAGATACCCCGCGACGATCGCCTTGCCGTGCCCGGGGCTGAACGCGTGGGCAGCGCCCCAGAAGAGGGCGAGCAGCAGCGACAGCGCGATGAAGCCGGCGCTGAGATCGTCTTTCGCGATCAAGCTGGCGAAGCCACCGTCGCCGCTCTCTCGGACGGCCACCCTGCGCTCGAGCTCCGCCCTCGATCGCAGCGATGGTAGCGGCCCAGGCGCTCCAGAGAGCACGAGCAGAGCCTGTGCGCGGGTCACGTCGAGCGGGCTGCGCAGAAGGTCGCTCGGATACGCGAGCAGATCCTCACTGATGCTTTCGCGCGGGACGGTCGCAGAGCGAATCTGATCGTCGCGCGGCGAAGCGAGGACGATCTCTTTCCACCCGATCCTCGAGGCGAAGTTCGTGTCGCGGTACCGAACCGCCACCGGCGCGTCACCGTGCTCGAGTGAAGGCGTCCGTAGGACCAGCTCGAGCCGCAGCGTCCGCAGGCCGGCGGCGCCGGGCGGGAAGGCAAGCGTGTGCGTCACCGGCGCGAGCCGCACGGTCTCTCCTGCGACGTCCAGCCGCAACCCGCGAGCGATGCGGTCGCTCAGGCGGCGCGCGTAGGCTCCCTCGTCCCCGATCCGCTGTCGTTCCTGGAAAGCCGGCACTTCGGCCATGTCGAGCACGTAGCGGACGTAGATGCGATTACCCGAGGGCTCGAGAGCACTGAAGCGGTTGACCGTGAAATTTCCGAGCGGATGCGCGGCAACGCTTGCCGGAGCGGCAAGCGTGGTTACGAGTAGCGTCAGCAGGAGTACCTTTCTCACGCTGCCAACTTCCTTGCCGTGGGCGACCACAGAATCGAGAAATGCGGGTTCAAGGCGAGCGCGCGGCGCAGCCAGCGCTTGCTCTCCGCCCGGTTGCCGAGACAGCGCTCGATCATCCCGCGGTGGAAGAATTTGAGCGCATCCTTTGTGCCCAGCCTGAGGGCGCGCTTCGAGTAGTACAGCGCCTCGGCGCAGCGACCATTGCGCTCGAGCGTCCAGGCGAGGACGTCGTTGCCGTCGATGCTCGGGCGCTCTCTCTGCGCGAGGCGGGCGCGCGCGAGCGTGTCACCGGGACGGATGCCGTGGTCCGCGTTGAAGAGCGCCGCCTCGAGATCGGTCTTCACGCCGTTCGCGTTCAAGAGTCGCTCGATGGCGCCCACAAGCGCGTATTGTCGCCGCGCGAGCGCCGGCTTGCCCGCGACCCGATACAGGTCGCCGAGAGCTCCCGCGAACTGCGGCAAAGGCATGGCATCTACCGCCCGCCGCTCCAGTTCGATGGCGCGCTTCAGCCGTCCGCGCGCGGCCTCCACCTGGGCGAGCGCGTCGAGCGCGTGCACGTAACCGGGGAAGAATCTGAGGGCGAGCCTGTACTGCTCGCCTGCAGCGTCGATCCTGCCCACCGACCAGAGGAGCTTTCCGAGCTGCACGCTCGTCCAGGCGAACGGCTCGCGCTCGAACCCGCTCGCGTCGACAGCCGCCTGCATCGGCCGGATCGCCGCCTGCGGACGCCCCAGGAGCTCGCGCGCGTACGAGATACGCGCGTACGCCGGTAGATCGGGCTCCAGACGAATCATGGTGTCGAAGGCGCGAAACGCTTCGTCGTAGCGACCGAGCTCGATGAGGGCGTCTCCGACGATGCCCCAGTTACGCGCAGTCTTGGGCGCGAGAGCGACGGCTCGCCGGCCGAGCGCAAGCGCGTCGCGGAAGCGATGGCGGGCAAGTGCGAGCGAACCGAGTCCACTCGTGGCCACCGCGTCGTTGGGAGCGAGACGAAGAGCGTGCCTCAGCACCCCTTCCGCCTTGGGGTAGTAGCTCGGATCGGCGGTTTCCCGCGCGCGCTGCTCGTATGCGAGGCCGAGCAGCTGCAACGAGCGAACGTCTTCTGGCCGGCGGCGCAGGCTTGCTTGCAGCCGCTCGACGAGTTGTACGGTGTTTCCGATCCTGAAGCCGGCAAGCGAGCGCTCGGCGACAGCGCTCGACGCGGGGAGCGGGCCGACGGCCGGCTCGGCGTCGGGCGCCGGTGAAAGCGCGCCTCCGAGCAGGAAGACGGTGGCGGCGATTGCCGCCACCGTCCCTGCCAACGCGAGTTTTCGCGTCATCTGCCCTCGACTACGAGGGTCGCCTACGGTCCTGCGGCACCCGGTGCCGCAGTCCGGTTGAAGTGGACACGGTTCCGGCCGTCCGACGGATCGGCCAGGTACGGGAACGCGTTCGGGAGAGCGGCATCGTCGACGTTCACGCCGTCTCCGGCCCTCGCGGTCACGTAGTTCTGGCCACCCACGACGCGCGTGGCGATGTCGGTGACGTCGTCACGCGGCCGCCGCCCGTTCGGGTAGCCGGCCGCGTCGCCGGCGAGACCGCCCAGCCGCTTCTGGCTTGCGAGCGGCGTGGGAGGAGCGTTGAGGTTCAGGCGCAGCCAGTCGCCCGTCAGGGGACCTGTCGGGCTGTACTTGGCGAACGCGTTCACCAGGTCGATCCGGTTCGTCTTGGTGCAAGCTGCCACCTGGTCGGGTGCCAGGAACAGCGGCACACAACCCGGCGGCACCATGAACCGCAGCTCGAGCAAGGTCGCATACCGGGGGCTCAGGATGTACTGGGCGAACTCCCCGTCCCGAGCGGGCGGAAGTGCGTTCCAGCGATCCTTGTCGATCGTGCCGATGACCAGCTCGTTCACGAGCGGATTGGCCATGCGGTTCGTCTGCGTGAACGCCGCCGTGCCCCGGCCGGAACCGGCGCCGGACACCGTGCTCACGAACTTGCTCACGCTAGCGTAGGCACCGATCGTGCCGCCGCCCGCGGGAGCGACCATGCTGAACGGCACCTCGATCGCGATGGTGCTCACGTTGAAGCCCGACAACGTGTCGACGCCGAAAGCGTTCGCGTTGTCGTTCGCATCCTCGGGAGCCGTCAGGAGCGGCGGGCTCCGCTGGAAGTTCGCCGTGTCGAAGAGCCCACCGAGATCGATATAGAACGGATCCTGGCGTTGTCCGGCAAAAACCCGTACGCCGCTGGGGAGACTCGGATTCGCCGTCTTAGCGCTCGTGTAGATGCCCTGACCGGTCAGCGAGCCGTAGTCCGGCATCGTGAGGGCCCCCACCCGCGAAGGGACGGCAATCAGATCATTCGCGAGCAGACCGGTCGCACTCGACCGGACGGAGTACCTCTGACGGAGCCCGAGGCCTTCTGACCCAGCGCCGTCAAGTGTCGTGATCGGAGGCAGAGCCGCATACGAGAACGGCAGGCCCAGATCTCGCACGACTCCGCGAATCTCCGTCGTGAAGTTGACGTCGAACCGCAGGTCGGCGGCGCCGTCCTGGTTGTTGTCGACGTTGAACGAGTACGTCGCGTTCGGGTCGAAGTTGTAGAAGTTCGGTCCGGCGCTCGGCTCGGACATCGGGTTGACGTTCATGATCATCACGACCTTGTCCGTGTTGCCGGTCTCATACGACCGGAACATGAAGAAGTCCGTGATGTCCTCGGCCGGCGTGTACGAGATCAACGGCGCCTCGCGATGGCTCGCCGCCGTTGCCCCGTCCGGGCCCGGCCCGCGCACGACTCCCGCTACGAGTG
>JACCTQ010000139.1 GCA_013812265.1 Actinomycetota bacterium | reverse complement strand
GCCTGGCACGTGCCAGGCGAAGGAACGGCCGACACCCCTTGAGGTTGTTCCCTGGAGACATGGTTGGGAGCCCGCGCGGTCCGCAGCGTTACGCACGCCTCTCAGCCGAGCTGCGTATGTTTTCCCGTAGCAGACCCGCGGTCTACCGCTCTGGCGGTACCCTGACCCACTGCCAAGGTCAACCCTGACCGCAGACGTGTGCGATGGCTCCCACGTCGATCAACTCGGCGGGTTGTTTGCGCCGGAGGTCACCGACCATTACGCGCCGTGTGTCCCCCTCCTTGTTTTTGCCAAGATTCCCTCACGAACTCTCGGGAATTCGGCTGCCGGTGACCGTCGGGCGAGGAAGCCGAGCACCAGCCCCGCGACGAGAACCTGCAGCCCCGCAGGGAGCCCACCGGCCCGATGCCAGCCCGTAAAGCGGTGACTGGGAAACAGCTTGCGGCCACCAGGTCGTGGCAAGCGCACGGCGTGCTCGATGTCGGGAGCCGAGCAAGCGGCCGCGCCGAGCGTGATCGGGTGTAGCGGCCCTCGACCCACTGCCAGCAGCGCCAATCCGGCCATCCCGCTGACCAGCTCGAAGTTGCGCGAGCCGATGTCCTGATGAGGAATGCGGTCCCCGGCGGCGTGGGCGAGCAGACCAAGCGCGATCGCGGGAATCCTGGAGCGGGCTGCCGCGCCGACGATGGCGCCCGCGGCGACGTGGAGGGAGACGATCACGAGCTGCTCTGCGAGCCGGCCCGTTCGCGCCCTGCGCCGCTACGATCGGATGCTTGGAGGTCCTCGAGCTGCAACCCGGCCTCTGGCGGTGGACAGCGCCGCACCCCGACTGGACGCCTGACGAGGGCGGCCCCGACGGATGGGATCCGATCGTAGGCTGCCTGTACCACGAGGCGCCGGACGCCGTCGTCCTGATCGATCCGCTCGTTCCGGCGGGTGAGGAGGGCGACCGGTTCTGGCGAGCTCTCGACCGGGATGTCGAACGGGCGGGGCGCCCCGTGGCCGTGCTGCTCACCGTGTTCTGGCACGAGCGCAGCGCGCCGGCCGTCATGGAGCGCTATGGCGCCTCCCTCTGGGCCGACGAGCGAGGACTCGACAGGCTCAGCGTGGCGGCTACCCACACCGTGCGGCCGGGACACCCGCTTCCCGGCGGAATCCATGCCTTCGACGCCGTCGGTCGCAACGAGCTCGTCCTCTGGCTTCCGGAGCACCACGCGCTCGTTCCGGGCGACATTCTCCTCGGCGGGGGGAATGGTGACATCCGCCTCTGTCCCGAATCCTGGCTGCATCGGGACCAGAACCGGCAAAGCGTCCGCCGAGCACTGCGGCACCTGCTCGAGCTGCCCATCGAGCAGGTGCTCCTGTCTCACGGCGAGCCGGTGCTCGAGCGCGGGCACGAAGCGCTCGCGAAGGCGCTGGCCGCGTAGCGCGCGCGGCCAGGGGTGATGGCGAGCTCCACCGCGAACGAGCTTCGGACGCTGACTGGGCGCAGACGCGGTCGTCGCCGGCACGCCGGCACAGTAGCTCGTAACCGTGTCGGAGGCGCAAGGTGGACCTGCCATTTGACCCCAAGGGCATGATGAACCCGGAAGAAGGTGAGCGACAAAAGCATGACCCCGAAGCTGCGTCTCCCCGCAATCGCCGCGGCGGTGGCTGGAATCCTCGCGATCGCGGGTGCCGGCCACGCGGGCTCGCAGAAGCTCGTGGTCCGAGCCACGCTGTCCGTGGAGGCACGCGGGGCGCTGCTCGTGAAGGTCACGCCTATTCGGGTGTCCAGGGGCGCTCGTGCCCACCTCCAGCGCCGGATCGACGGGGCCTGGCGGACGACGACTTCAGTGACTCTCGACCGCGTCGCGTCGGCACGCTTTCGGGTCAGGCTGCCGGCAGGATCGTCCGTCCTGCGCGCCTTCGTACCTGCTTCGCGGAGGGCTGGTCGGCCGGCGGCCTTCAGCAGGCCGCTCACCGTGCGAGCGGCCCCGGGCGGGGCGGTGGTGTTCGACCGCGGAGCGCTGGTGGCGGCCCTGCGGGCGGCCGGGCTGGCGATGACCGCTCGCGGCACGATCGACGGCGATGTGCTCGGCGTGCCGGCCTACAACTACGAGAATCGCGAAGGACCGGTACAGGTCTTCGAGTTCGCCACCGAGGAACGGGCGCGCGCAGCGGCCGGGCGGGTCTCGAAGGACGGTCACAACATCGCAAGCGGGGATCGGATCAGCCACTACGACTGGATCGCACCACCGCACTGGTTCCGGCGTGGCCATCTCGTCGCTCTGTATCTCGGAACCGACGCCACCGCTCTCACCGCCTTGCGCCGAATCATGGGCGAGCAGTTCGCCGGCCGTTAGCTCGGCAGCGGCCTTCCTGAGAGCTCTCTTTAGAACGTGTTTCGAGTTCATGCCGTGGCCCCGAGTGCGCGGCGTGATGACCATGGCCACGGACCTGAGGACGGAGCGAGCCGGCGGACCATAGGCCCGACCATGGCCCAGAGGACGAAGGCTCCCGAGGTTTGGGCATGGGCCGCGGTGATCACAGTAACCAGAGCAGCCGTACACCGTTTGCCACGCCGGGAAGTCGCGCGGCAACTGCCGCCACGCGCACCAGATCGACCCGGTGAGGTGTCCGGCGCGACCCCGGTGTGGGGCGGTGACGAACGGTGCGATCAAGTCCCACTGGTAGCCGGTCAAGTCGGACGGATAGCGGTAGCATCTGCTGCGGCGTGAGCTATGTTATTTGCTCTTTAGATTCAGCGCCACAGCTTCACGAATGAGGCTCTTCAGTGCACCTTCGTTAATCTTGTCATTTTCTTTGATGTCGATGGCACGCCTGACTTTCCCGTCAAGGCTGGAGTTGAATAGACTTGAAGGATCGTTCAAAGCAGCACCCTTGAAGAATGTCAGCTTGACCACGTTCTTGTAGGATTCACCAGTACAGATACCCCCGTTGTGGGACCAGACCGGTGTTCCGGGGTTCGTGGGTTTCACCCACTTCCACTCCTCGACGATATCGGGGTCCGCTTCCTTGATGATTCCTCGCACTTTGCTGAGCGCCTTGCCGCGCCAATCGCCCAGCTCCCCAATCCTCTTGTCTATCAGTTTGGAAGCTTTCGTCTCGTTATTTGCCATTTGATATCCCTACGCAGTTGACCGCAGCTCAGGTAAGGCTCATTGCTGGTACTTGATGAGGCATGGCAGATACTACGCCAATACCACCGATCACGCCATTTGTAGGCCCTCTCTTGGAACTCAAACACGTTCTTAGAGAATCGGGCGAAGCAAGCGAGCGGTCCCGGGGATCGAGTTGAGCGCGAAAGAGCCCGAGCCCGTCACCGTGACGAGGGTCGTCCGCGTGATGACGGCGAACCCGCTCCGCACCTTGCCGGTGCTCTCGCCGCGATCGGGGACCACCGTAACCTTCTCGCCATTCGAGAGCCTCACGCTGGTCCGGGGCCACGGCTTGTAGCGGAGATCACCGTTGATCCCGTTGTACGCCTTGATGGCACGCTGAGCCGTCCACGAACCGACCGGCTGGCTCAGGACCTGAATCTCGCCGGCCGGCGGCCGTTGGCCGGGCAGCGCGCTGCTTTTTCCTTTCGCCGCCGGCCGCTCGTAAAAGGTCGTGTGGCTCGTCACCGTGGCGTCCGGCTGCGCCGGCCGGGTGTTACCGCGCCCCGACGCGGGTCCCGCGAAATTCTCGATGGCCGTGACCGCGACCCGCCCGGCCACGGCTGGCCCGAACCAGTACACGCGGATCGGCCGCGCCGGCCGGCTCCCGACACGTCGCTCGGTCGCCGAGCTCGTGACCTCGTCGCTGGGGATCACGAAGATCTTCCGCTCCTGCGCCTCCAGGGCGGAGAGCTTCTCCTCGATGATCGCCACGATCTTCGTCTCACCACGCCGAAAGTGCAGCTCCTTCCTGCCGTCCGGATGCTCCTTCACCTCGACCCCGGCGAGGTTCCCTGCCAGGAACCCACGCAGGGCGTCTCGCGCGGCGGCCCGCTCCGAGAAGGAGCCCAGAAATGCCGCGGATCCGGTGCGCACGTGAGCGCCTTGCCGTTTGTCGAGGATCGCGTACGAGCTGCCCGTGAAGACGTACGTCCGGTTGGACTGCTCGATGCGGTAGCGACCGCTGTCAGGCGCAAGCCACTCGATCCACCCCTCGGTGGCCGGTCCGATTGTCGCCGTCACGGTCAACCGGTAGACATCGCCCTCGGCAGCCGTCGAGCCCGCAGCCCCGGCCGAGCCCAGGGCGGCTGCGACAAGGATGAGCAGCGCCGAAACCCTGGGTGACGCGAGCCTTCGCACGCGAAAAGTGTAGTGAGCGGGTCGGCGCGGCCGGGTTGGAAGCTCGCTTCGAAATGGCGTCGGCCGAGAGTGGGCATGCGCACGGCCCCACTCGGGCGTGCGCTCATCTTCACGTCAGGCTAGATACCGACGCCCACCGTGAAGAGAAGAAGGAAGATGAGCGCGACGATGCTGATCACGACGCCGACTCCGATCCCGATCCAGACACCGGGATCGAGACGATTGCCTCCTTCCACGTCCGTGCGACCGGGTTCCATGGGGGCGATCCTAGTTCAGTCGCCGGACGGGGCACAAGGGGCACTGTCGGTCAGGACGGCACCGCGAGCGCAGGGCGACGAGTCAGACGACCTTGAAACTGCCGTTCATGGTGCTTCGGAACCCGTCCGAGTAGTACTGGTAGGTGCCCTTCCGAAGCCATAGCCGCCAGATTGCACCGCCCTTCACACCCTTCACGGAACTGGCGCGATTCACGCCTGGCCCGAGAAGGTGGAAATTGCGCCTGTTGGACAAGTCGCGCACAAAGATGAGATAGAAGCCGGGCTTGAGCGTCTTGAAGCGCGCCCCAGCTTTTGTCTCGAGCACGAGCTTCGGACCTGGACCGACGGTCACGACGATCTTTCCGGCGACACGAACAGCAGACGCCGGGGCAGCGAGCGCGAGTATCGCGCTCACGAGTACCAGCAGTGCGGTAATCCGGGTCACGCGTGAAATTGTAGAGGTTGAGCAGCTCGACTCGAGACCGTTACCCCCTTCCTGACTTGCTCGGTTAGTATCCTAGGCAGTGCCTAGGCAAGCTTTGAGAGCCGGTGACGCCGCCCGCGCGCTCGGGATCAGTCTCGACACGCTCCGCCGCTGGGACCGCCAGGGGCGCATCCACGTCGAGCGTGATTCCGCGAACCGCCGTGTGGTGCCCGCCGCCGAGATCGATCGCCTTCGCGGGCGCGAGGCAGAGGAGCTCAGCGCTCGCAACCGCTTCCAGGGAGTCGTCCGCGAGGTCAAGTGCGAGGGTCTGCTGGCCCAGGTGGAGATCGAGGTCGCCGGCCCTGTGCGCGTCGTCGCTCTCATTACGCGTGAGGCTGCGGAGGAGCTGGGCCTCGAGTCCGGGATGAGCGCAGCTGGCGTCATCAAAGCCACCTCCGTGATGGTGGAGCGCTGAGATCTGTCGCGGCACTCGCGGGTATCGTCGTTGCGGCGGCCGCGCTCGCCGTCCTGCGCGAGTCGAGTCGAGCTGAGGCCCCGGAGCGTCTCACCGTCCTGGCGGCGTCCTCGCTGACCGAGGTGCTGCCGCGCATCGACGCGCGGCCGGCGTACAGCTTCGGCGGCTCCGACCAGCTCGCGTTCCAGATCAGGCAGGGGGCGCCCGCCGACGTCTTTGCATCCGCGAGCCCGGAGCTCACCCAGGCTCTGTTCAGAGAAGGGCTCGTGGAGACGCCGCAGGCGTTCGCGTCCAACTCGCTCGCGCTCGCAGTGCCGAGATCGAACCCGGCCCGACTCGAGAGCGTGTTCGACCTGCGGCGGCGGACGAACGTCAAGCTCGTTGTCGGAACGGCGCAGGTTCCTGTCGGCGCTTACACCCGCGAGGTGCTGAAGCGATTGCGCCTCAGCGGCGTCCTCGCGCAGGTCGTGAGCGAGGAGCCGGACGCCAGGAGCATCGTCGGAAAGCTCGCGCTCGGCGAGGCGGACGCCGGCTTCGTCTACCGCACTGATGTCGTACCGGTGGCGGACAGGGTCAAGGCGATCGTGATTCCCGCACGTTGGCAGCCGAGCGTCCGTTACGAAGTGGCCGTGGTACGCACTGCCTCCGACCGAGCCGCAGCGCGGCGGTTCGTGACCGCGCTGGCGACGAGCGATCCTGCACGGAGAGCTTTCGCCCGCGCCGGTTTCGGGACCCCATGAAGGCGCGGAGGCGGACCTTCGAGGTCCTGCTCGCCGCCGCGACGGCCCTGGCGGCCGTGTTCCTCTTGCTGCCCGTTGTTGCCATCTTCCTCCAGGTGCCCCCGTCCCGCCTGCTCGACCAGCTAACGAGTGGCGTCGTGCTCGACGCCCTGCGCGTGACCTTGAAGACGAACGGGATCGCCATGGTGCTGATCCTGCTCGTGGGAACGCTCACGGCCTACCTCCTGGCGACGCGTCAATTCCCGGGCCGGTCCGTCGTGGTCACGTTGTTCGAGCTGCCCCTCGTCCTCCCGCCGGCCGTTGCCGGCGTGGGCCTGCTCGTCGCCTTCGGACAACAAGGCCTTCTGGGAGAAACGTTCGGGGCCGCGGGTATAGAGGTCGGGTTCACCCAGCTTGCCGTCATTCTCGCCGTGACCTTCGTCGCGAGCCCGTTCTACGTGCGTGGGGCGATCGCAGCCTTCGAGGCGCTCGACCCGGATCTGCTCGCGGCTGCGCGGACGCTTGGCGCCGGACCGGCACGGACGTTCTTTCGCGTGGCGCTACCCATGGCGGCGGCGGGCCTCTCGGCCGGCGCAGCCGTGGCTCTGGCGCGGGCGATCGGTGAGTTCGGAGCGACGATCATGTTCGCGGGCAGCCTGCGGGGGGTCACGCAGACCGTCTCGCTCGCGATCTACCAGGAATTCGACGTCAACCTCGAGGTGGCGCTTGCGATCAGCGCTCTGCTGATACTCGTGAGCGCCGCCCTGCTGCTCGCCTTCAAGCTCCCGCGATGGACACGCTCCGCCTGGATCTGACCGCCCAGCTCCGCTCGTTCCGCCTAGCTCTAGCGCTCGAGGTGGACGGCGGAACGGTCGCCCTCGTCGGCCCGTCGGGCGCGGGCAAGACGACCTTGCTCCGCGCGGTGGCCGGACTGACGAGGCCGGACGCCGGTCGGATCTCGCTTGGCCAGGAGGTTTGGTTCGACTCGTCCCGGTCGCTCGACCTTCCACCGGAGGAGCGGTCGGTCGGGTTCGTCTTCCAGAACTACGCGCTCTTCCCGCACCTGACGGTAGAGCAAAACGTCGGCTTCGCGGGCAAAGGGCGTGTCGCCGAGTTGCTCGCGCGGTTCGGCATCGACGATCTGGCCCAGGCCCGGCCGGCGGAGCTCTCCGGCGGTGAGCGCCAGCGCGTGGGCCTTGCCCGGGCTCTCGCGCGCGAGCCGAAGGTGCTCCTCATGGACGAGCCCCTGTCCGCGCTCGACCCCCATACGCGCGCGGGAGTCCGCTCCGAGCTCCAGACGCTGCTGCGGGATCTGGCACTTCCAGCGCTAGTGGTCACCCACGACTTCGAAGACGCGGTCGCGCTCGCCGGACAGGTCGGCGTCATCCTCCACGGCCGCCTGCTCCAGCTCGGGACGCCGGCGGAGCTGGTTCGCTCGCCGTCGCATCCGTTCGTGGCGAGCCTCACCGGCGGAAACCTGCTCGTCGGCCACGCCACCTCCCGCGGGGACGACCTGACAGCCGTGGAGCTGGAGGACGGGACGGTCGTCCTGTCGACGCAGCCCGGAAACGGGCCGGTCGGCGTGATCGTCCAGCCGTGGGAGATCATGCTCTCGCGCAAGCCCGCTCACGACTCGGCTCTCAACCACGTTCGCGGGACGGTCACATCCGTGGTTCCGGCGGGCAACCGTGTGCGCGTCCGCATCGGTCCGCTCACCGCCGACGTGACAGTCGCCTCGGCGAAGCGACTGGGGTTGGCCGAGGGCGAAGCGGCGATCGCCGCGTTCAAGGCGACCGCCACGCGGCTCATACCATTGCCCTCGACCCGAGCGCAGCACCCGAATAGCTTGCTCCGGTGATTTACGGAGCGGCAGAGTCGATGGGCGGCGCCGTCGGACGCCGCGTTGCGCGAGTCGTGGCTACCTGAGTCGGCCGACGTAGATCGTGATCTGGATGCCCAGCCTGAGTGACCTGCCGGCGTCGGGCGATTGGAGTATGACGACACCGTTCTCGTCGCGGGCGGTCACCTTGCGCTCGATCGCCCGCACGGTGAAACCCGTCCTCCGCAAGCGGTCGCGCGCCGCACGCTCGTTCAGACCCGTCACGTCGGGGACGGCTCGGCTGGGCCGCGTCCCGGTCCCGATGGCGACGTTCAACCGGACGGCCGAGCCCTCCAGCGCCGTTCCGCCGGCGCCGGGCCTCTGGGCGACGACGGTCCCGGGCGCCTCCTCGGACGAGACCGGGTACGAGTCCGCAAGCAATCCCACGGCCCCAAGTGCAGCCGCTGCGTCGATCTCGCTCTGGCCGACTACGTCCGGCACCTCGGCGTCCTCCGGCGGAGCAGTCGTCGTTCCGGCGCCGGGCGTGGTCGTGGTGCCGGTCGTTGCTGTCGTCGAGGTCGTGGCGGCGGTCGTGGCGGTAGTCGTGGTCGTCGTTTGAGTGCGCGTCACACCCCGGGAAACGTTGATCCGTACCGTCTCTCCGCGACCGATGCGCTCGTCTCTGGCGGGGCTCTGGGCGATGACGGTGCCGTCCGGCTCGGTCGACGGGACGCGCACCACGTTTGCCTCGAGGCCGAGGGCCGTCAGCTTGCTGGCCGCCTCAGCTTCGGACAGGCCCTGGAGGTTCGGCACGGCCACCGTCCCGGGTCCGCGCGAGACGTACAGGGTAACGGCGGCTCCTCGCTTGACATTTGCCGCTCCAGCAGGCTGCTGGCGCAGGACGATGCCGCGTGGCCGCTCGGCGAACTGGCGCGCGATGCGGGGATTCAAGCCCGCCCGTTGGAGCCGGCTGACGGCGTCGGCCTCGCGGGAGCCGACGACCGATGGCACGGCGACGGTGTCGGGCTCGTCGTCCCGCTGCGAAAGCAGGTAGGCGGCGGCGATTCCGCCAAGAACGAGGAGCAGCAGCGCCAGGAGCCAGGGCCACGGGTTGCGCTCGGGCGGTCCGACCCGGCGGACGCGCTCCACGGGCGGTGGAGGCGGCGGTGAGTCCACCCGGCGCGTGCGGCGGACGACCCGGGTGACATCCTCGTCGCCGGCTGGACGAACGACTCGGGTTTCCTCCTCGGTGGCCGGACGCACCACTCGTGTTTCGTCTTCGTGCGGCGGGAGAGGTCGACCGGGGCCCTCGGGGCGTTCGGGACGGTCCCGGCGAAACGGACGTCGAGGCCTCATGGCACCTACATAACCGCAACCTCGACGCACAAAACTTATGCGATTAGGTAGAACGGCTCGATGAACTTCTTCGCTCGTCTCGCCGATCTTCCCGTGGAGGTCGGGGCGTACGGGCTGGGGGGACTTTCCCGCGATGTCTCGAGCGCGTTCACCCGCGAGACGACCGTGGTCCAGCTCGAGGGTGCGGGCCATGAGGGAGTCGGGGAGGACGTCACCTACGCAGCCGAGGATCAGCGGGCATTCCAGAGCGCGGGCGCAACCCTCTCGCTGGCCGGCCGACATACCTTGGCCTCGTTCTCGGAGCTCCTAGAAACGCTGGAGCTCTTTCCGGGCGGCGCGTCTGACGATGCGTTCAGGAACTACCGGCGCTGGGGTCTCGAGAGCGCCGCTCTGGATCTCGCGCTCCGTCAGGCCGGGCTCTCGCTCTCTGGAGCACTACGGCGAACGCCTGCGCCGGTCGCATTCGTGGTCTCCATGCGGCTCGGCGAGCCTCCGTCGGCAGAGCCGGTCCGGAAATGGCTCGAGCTGTATCCCGATCTTCGCTTCAAGCTCGACCCGACGAGCTCGTGGGATGAGAATCTCATCGCCGAGCTCGTCGATACCGGAGCGATCGACTCGGTTGACCTCAAGGGCGCCTACCGCGGGACGGTCGTCGACCAACCGCCCGACCCGGTCCTCTACGAGCGAGTCGCATCGGCTTTCCCGGACGCGTGGATCGAGGATCCGGCGCTGACGCCGGAGACCGAGCCCGTGCTCTCGGCCCATCGCGACCGCATCACGTGGGACGCCGTCATCCACTCGGTCGAAGACATCGAGGCGCTGCCGTTCGCGCCGCGGATGCTGAACATCAAACCGTCGCGCTTCGGCAGCCTGCGTTCCCTCTTCGACGCGTACGACCACTGCGAGGCGAACGGCATCCGGACGTACGGCGGCGGCCAGTTCGAGCTCGGCCCGGGGCGAGGCCAGATCCAGTACCTGGCCTCGCTCTTCCACCCCCACGAGCCAAACGACGTCGCGCCGGGGGGCTACAACGATGCGGAACCGAAGGCAGGCCTGCCGACGAGCCCCCTCGCCGCTCCCGGCGACGAGCCTGGCTTTCGTCTCGACACTGGAGGCTGAAGATCCGGTTCTAACGCGCGCACATGCAGCACGTTTGCGAAGCCCTGCGCTATGCGACCGGCTGCGACGGTTGAACCGCCCTGAATTAGAGGTCACTCGGCGGCGGGCCAGTGCTCGACGTCGACCTCCGGCATCGGGAAGTGGCGCGGGTTGCCCGTGACGAGGCGCCCGCCCACCGCAAATGCGGCGGCAGCGACCAGGCAGTCCGCCTGAGAGAGCGTCTGTCCTCGCGCCGCGTACTCGCGGCGCCACTCTCCCGCCCTCCAGCCCTCGGCCTCAGTGAGCGGCACCATGCCGACGCCCGCAAAGAGCATCCTTGCTCCGGACGCCTCCGTCGCCCGAAGCCCCCGCGCGACCTCCTCGACGTTGACGGCACACACGTGCGGCGTGTACCCGGCAGAACGCATTCTCCGCAGGCGGTCTGCGGCCGACCGTCCCCGGAGGACATCGATCAGGACGGTCGTGTCGAGCAGAACCGCCGCCATCTAGCACTGGGCCACTAGCCGACGCGGCGTGAGTCTGCGTGCCGCTCGGCTTCGACCCACCCGGCGAGGTCCCGGTCCCAAGCGTGTCCCTCGTCGTCGATCGAGCCGATTGCCGACTCGATCAGCTCCCACCGCCGCTCATCGTCGAGCGCTCGCCGGACGGCCTCGCTGATGAAGCGGCTTCGGCTGCGGGGCGCCACGCGCCGGTCGAGCTCCCGCACCACGTCGTCTTCCAGGCTTATGTGCAGTCGCATGGGTCAAATTTAACACACAAGATTCGTTGGGCGTTTGTGATCTGTTGTCAACGGAGCTAACCAGCCTTTTACGCAAACGAAACCACCTTCGCGCCCGGCGACAAGCGGAGGAACGCCACACTCACACCACGATGCGGCGGAAGGTCGAACCGCTCCTCTGCGAGCTCCACGCTCACACCACGTGGAGCGACGGAGCGCTCTCAATGCGGGAGCTCGTCGACCTCTACGGGCGGCAAGGGTTCGATGTCCTGTGCGTCACGGATCATACGACCCGGACCGCCGACCCCTGGCTCTCTGTGGCCGAGCAGGTACCGCGTGCCGTTCACCGAGCGAATTACGCGGCTTACCTCGATCAGCTCACCGCCGAGGCGGAGCGGGCGAGCGCCCTGTACGGGCTGCTCGTGATCCCCGGCCTCGAGCTGACCTACAACGACCTGAACCCTCTGCTCGCGGCACACGCCCTCGCGATCGGGTCGCGCCAGCTCGCCGATGTAGACGGCGGGCTCGACGCTGCCATCTCAGGGGCCCGTGCGAGCGGGGCGGCGATCATCGCCGCCCACCCGTTTCGCGGCGAGCTCGGCGCTCCGTCCGCGCGTGCCACTCAGCGCTTCGCGAACGAGTGGCGAGAGCTCGACGGACTCGTCCACCGCTACGAGCTCTTCAACCGAACCGATCTCTTCGCCTGGGTTGCCGAGGCCGGGCTACCTGGTGTAGCCACGGGTGACTTCCACCGGCCCGAGCACCTCGCCGGCTGGAAGACGCTGATCCCGTGCGCGCACGAGGAGGAGGCCGTCGTCTCGTACCTGCGCTCGCGCCTACCGGTGTACCTCGCCCGGCTCGGGCCGGGCCACGCGGAGCAACTCGCCGCCTAGGCAGCAAGGGCTCGTAACAGCTTCTCCCGGCTTGTGGCTCAGAGCCACACGCTCATACGCCCGGGCGCCCTTTCCGTTCAAGCCTGTAGCGAGAGCTTCGGCCGCCTGAGATCGTTAATCACGTGAACGACTTTTGTTATGCTCGTTAACGACATGGAGACGCTGATGCGCACGGACACGACCGCACTCGCCAACCTCCTGCGCCCCGCCTTGCTGAAGCTCGGCCGCGCGCTTCGCCGCGAGGTTCACTCGCTTGGCGTGACGGGCGGACAGGTGTCGCTCCTGAACGAGATCCGCAAGCAGCCCGGGATGGGCGTCAGGGAGCTGGCCGGTCGCGAGCGGATGTCCCCCGCTGCCATGTCTGGCTACGTCGACCGCCTCGAGCGAGCCGGGCTCGTTCAGCGCACCCCGCACCCGGTCGACCGACGCCGTCACGGGCTCTCTCTGGCCCAGCCGGGCGAACGCGTTCTCCGGTCGGTGCGATCGCGGAGGACAGCCTGGTTGGCCGCGAGACTGCAGCGGCTCTCGCCCGCGGAGGTCGCAGCGATTGAGGCTGCGGTCGAGCCCCTCGCGAGGCTGCTCGAAGAAGACGAGTCGTGACGGCCGCGCTGCTGGCTATCCAAGCGCGAACCTTCGCGAGCCTCCGCAAGCATCGGAACTACCGCTTGTACTTCGCCGGCCAGGTCGTCTCGCTCACCGGCACCTGGATGCAGAACATCGCCCTGGCGTGGTTCGTCGTCGAGCTGACCCATTCGCCAGTCGCCGTCGGGATCCTGGCGTTCTGCAGGTTCGTCCCGTTCACCGTCTTCGGCCTGTTCTCTGGCGTCGTCGCCGACCGCGTCGACAACCGGCGGCTCGTGATCGGTACGCAAGCGGCGTCAATGGCGGTGTCGATCGCGCTTGCCACGCTCGCGTTCTCAGGTGCGGACAGCGTGTGGCTCGCCTACGTCCTTGCAGCGGCCGGCGGAACCGCACTCGTCTTCGATGCGCCCGGACGCCACGCGCTCACGTTCCAGATGGTCGGCCGGGACGAGCTCCCGAACGCGGTCGCGCTCAACGCGAGCCTCTTCAACGCCTCGCGCGTCGTCGGGCCGGGACTCGCAGGAGTCATTATTGCCACGCTCGGCGTCGCCACCTGCTTTGCCCTCAACGCCGTTAGCTTCCTCGCCGTGCTGGCCAGCCTGCTCCTGATGCGCAACCAGGACTTGCATCGCGTGAAGCGGGACGAGGTGCGAGTGAGCGTGCTGGCCAGCATTCGCCAGGGCCTCGCGTACGCGCGCCACTCACCCCACGTACGGCTCGTCCTTGCGATGACCACTGTGGTGAGCACGGTCGGCTTCAACTTCCACGTGCTGGTTCCCGTGCTGGCGTCCGCCACGCTGGCCGCGGGGCCTGGAACCTTTGGTGTTCTTTCCGCCTGCTTCGGCGGCGGCGCGCTCGCCGGCGCGCTGCTCTCGGCCTCCCTCGGCCGCGCCAGCTGGAAGGCGATGCTGGCCGGAGTGGCGGGCTTCAGCGCGGCTCTGTTCGCGCTTGCCCCCCAGGAAACCGTCGCGGCCTGTGGAGCTCTCCTCTTCGTCACGGGGGTCTGCTTCACGCTGTGGACGTCGAACAGCCAGTCGATCCTCCAGCTGACGGCGCCGGATCATCTCCGGGGTCGCGTGCTCAGCCTGTACCTGTTCGCGTTCGCGGGCCTCGCGCCACTCGGCGGTCTGCTCGCAGGCTGGCTGGCGGAGATCGGTGGAACTGAGCTGGCGTTCCTGGTCGCCGGTACGGCGGGGCTCGGCATGACCGCACTCGCGTGCCGGCACGTCTGGCGCCTGCAGACGAGGGTCGTCACTCAGTCGTAGCCAGTTAAGGCCTGTGTAAGTGCCTGCCGGTTACGCTCGGCCGAGGAGGTGTAGGTATGCGCGAGAAAGTGACAAAGCGAGACGAGGAGTGGCGCCGCGAGCTGACGCCGCAGCAATACAAGGTCCTGCGCCGAAAGGGCACCGAGCGGCCTTGGTCGGGAGAGTACAACGAGACGAAGGCGAAGGGCGTCTACCGGTGCGCCGCCTGCGGGGCGGAGCTCTTCCGATCGGAGACGAAGTTCGACTCCGGGACCGGCTGGCCGAGCTTTCACGCCCCCGCCTCGCCCGAGAGTGTCGAGACCGAGACCGACCGAGGTCTCTTCATGACTCGCACGGAGGTGCTCTGCGCCACGTGCGACTCGCATCTCGGCCACGTCTTCGACGACGGACCGGCACCCACTGGTCATCGCTACTGCATCAACTCGGTCGCGCTGAAGCTCGACAGCGACGCCTAGCAGCGAGTTTCCTGTTTTACACGGCGATTACATGGGCGAAATCATGTGGTGACCTTCTCGGGGCACAATGTGTCCGAGATGAGAAACCTGCGCAAAAGTCGGCTCGGCACCGGCCTGCTGCTCGTCGCGGCGGCGGTCGTGGCCGCTGCGTCCCTCGCGGGCATCAGCCTGGCGCTGCCTCAGCCGGTGGCGAGCTACTTCTTCGGACCCACTATGGTGCGCGCCGAGGTGATCCTGATGGCGAAGGACGGCGTCCGTGACCTACGGCTCGATCGTGGCCGGATTCGAGCGCTAACCCCGACCGCCGTGACGCTCAAGGAGCGCGACGGGCTCATCGTCACGGTTCCCATCGCCCCGAGCGCTCGCGTGCACGTCAACGGCCGAGCCATGGGCGGAATCTTCGCCCTGCGCCGCGGCATGGAGGCGGTGATCGTGCAGGACGGAGAGTCGGGCGTCGCGGAGAGCGTGTACGCCGTCTCGAAGCGAGACGCGAGTAGCTTCGCCGTACCCCGGCCCTTCATGAACCACCTGTTCGGTGCATCGATGATGCGCACGGAGGCCGTACTGAAGACGGCCACGGGATTCGTCGATTACCGCATCGACCGCGGGCGCGTGCGGTCCGTGGGCCCGAGCTCGGTCACGCTCAGGGAGCGCGACGGGCTCGTGGTGACCGTGCCCGTTGCCGCCGGGGCGCGAATTCAGGTGAACGGACGCCTGTCGGGGCTGGCTGGTCTCAAAGCGGGGATGGAGGCAATGACGATTCGGGACGGCAACCGCCCGGCCGACACGATCCAGGTTCCTCCGCGCAGATGATTCCCGAGGCCTCGGCCGAGCCGGCACGGAGCCAGAACGACGGCCTGATCCTGCTGGTCGAGGACGATCACAGCATCGGCAATCTCCTGCGCGGCTACCTCGGCCGTTACGGCTACAACGTCCACTGGGTGCGCTCGGGGGAGGAGGCGCTGAGCGAGCTCGAGCGCCGGACGGTGCGCATGGTCCTGCTCGACATCGGGCTGCCGGGGATGGACGGGTTCGATGTCTGCCGGGCGATCCGCGCCCGCTCGACGATCCCCGTCGTCATGCTCACGGCGCGCGAGGAGGAGGTGGACCGTATCGCCGGCCTCGAGATCGGAGCCGACGACTATGTCCCGAAGCCTTTCTCTCCGCGCGAGCTCGCCGCCCGGATCAAGGCAGTTCTCCGTCGCTCCGAGCAGGCGACGGAGCCCGAAGATGCCCTCACGCTCGGCGACATGGTGCTGCGCCGCGAGACGCGTGAAGTGGCCGTCGCCGGCGAGCCGGTGGAGTTGACGGCGAAGGAGTTCGATCTGCTCGCCTACCTGATGGAGCATCCGGGCATCGTCTTCTCGCGCGAGCGTCTGCTGGACCGCGTGTGGGGACTGACCTACCTTGCCGGCACCCGCACCGTCGACGCCCATGTCGCCAATCTGCGCCGCAAGCTTGCCCGGCCCGACCTCATTCGAACCGTGCACAGCGTGGGCTACAAGGCCGTTCGGGAATGACATCCTCGCCGCGGGGGCGCTGGGTGAACTCGCTCCGGGCGCGCCTGCTCATTGCGATCGGCGTGATCGTTGCGCTCTCGATCGGTCTCACGCTCGCGATCGGGTACGTGCTGACCCAGCGAGAGGTCGAGCGGGCGACGCTGCGTGACATCAGCCACCTCGCGGATCTGCTCGCTCGCAGCGAGAGCGGCTCGGTATCGCCGCTGCGGCTCGATCGTCTCGAGGACATCTTCCACAGTCAGGGAGAGCAGGTGAGGGAGGTGCCTCTCAACCGCCCCTCGCCGTATCTTCCGTCCGAGGCGCGGCGCAGCGTGCTCCGCAACCAGGGCTTCGAAGGGAAGATGCGCGTCAACGGCCAGTCGTATTACTTCGCAGCCCGCCCGGTCCTCAACAGAGCGTTCGTCCTGCTGCGCCCGACTCACCTGAGTGCGTCGGACTCCCGCGCGTATCTGCAGGGATTTCTCATCGCCGGGCTTATCGGCGCGGCACTCGCCGCGCTCGCGTCCTTCCTGCTCGCCCGCGCGATCTCGCGGCCGGTACGGCGGGTGGCGGAGGCGAGCCGCCATCTCGCGATCGAGCGCTCGCCGGAGCCGGTTCCCGTGGAAGGTCCAAATGAGCTGGCTTCCCTGGCCGAGTCGTTCAACGAGATGGCCGAGGACCTCGCTCGCGCCCGAGCGGCCGAGCGGTCGTTTCTCCTCTCGGTAAGCCACGAGCTGAAGACGCCGCTGACGTCGATCCGCGGCTATGCCGAGGGGCTGGCCGAGGGCGCCGTTCCCGTGCACGAGGCGGCCGAGACCATGGCCAGGGAGGCAAACCGCCTCGAGCGGCTCGTGCGCGACCTGCTCGATCTCGCCCGCATGAATCGGAGCGAATTCAGCATCCATTCCGAGCCCATCGACCTCGGCGGCGTCGCCGGCGAGGCCGCGGCCCGCCATGAGGACCAGGCACGATCATTCGGAATCTGGCTCGAGGCGGTGACCTCGGGCCCAGCACCCGCGCTCGGCGATATGGACCGGGTCGTCCAGGTGGTCTCGAACCTCGTTGAGAACGCGCTCCGAATCGTTCCTGCGGGCGGGTTCGTCCGCGTCATCGCCGAACCGGGGACGATCATCGTCGAGGACTCGGGTCCCGGGCTGAAGCCGGAGGAGCTGCCGCGCGCCTTCGACCGCTTTTTCCTGTGGTCGCGGTACGGCGGAGAGCGACCCGTGGGCACCGGCCTCGGCCTCGCGATCGTCAAGCAGCTGACGGAGGGGATGGGCGGCACGGTGGAAGTGCGGAGCGAGCCCGCCAAGCCGACAAGGTTCATCGTCCGGCTGCCGCCGTCCTCGACGCCCGAGCCGGCGGAGCCTGCCGAAGCCTCGCTCGCCCGGGCGTAGAGGCCGGCCTCTCGCTCGCCGGGCGATTCGCAGGACCTTTACGCCGGAATTACGTGCACCGCGCGCGCCCTTGACGTAGCGGCCCCACCATCCCCGCCACAGCTACCAGGAGGTGTCGGATGAAAGGCAAGCTCGTCACGGTGGCGCTCTTCGCCGTCGTTGGTTTGACCGTCGCGGCGGTTGGGCTCGCGAAGAGCTTTGAGGGAACCCCCGGCGACGACGTCATCATCGGAACGCCGGGGGCGGACGTCATCCACTCCAAGGCCGGAAACGACACGATCGACAGCGAGGGCGGCGACGACCGCATCCATGCCGGTGACGGGAACGACCGGGTGATTGCCGGCGGGGGAGACGACCGCGTCCGTGCCGGCGAGGGGCAGGACTCGGTGCACGGCGGTCCCGGTAACGACCACCTTCGCAGCCAGCAGGGAACCGACTCGCTGAACGGCGGCGAGGGGAACGACGTCATGTGGCCCGGATCGGGCGCCGACCAGCAGGACGGCGGCGAGGGCAACGATCGCCTCCACGCGCTCGCCGACGACAACCAGCAGGACCGGCTCGACTGCGGGCCGGGGCGGGACGTTGCCATCCTGAGCGTCCGCGAGCAGGACGTAGCGCTGAACTGTGAAGTCGTGCGGGTGATCAACCCCACGCCCCAGCAGGCAGCTGACGACGACAAGTAGGACAACTCGAGCGGTGGGGGG
>JACCTQ010000134.1 GCA_013812265.1 Actinomycetota bacterium | reverse complement strand
CTCGCCCGGCGCGGGCTTGATCGCGGGGCTGCATCTGGGCGCTCGCATCCGTCGGACGGACACCTCGAGTGCCTCGAGGCAGCCACGAACAGAACGGTGACGACCGGGTCGTTCGCGCCGATAGCCGTTGCAGTGCAAGACCTGACCCCCACGACCGCACCAACGGCGTGTTCCCGATTGCCTCGAGGAGCGACTCCATCCTATGACGATCTCCTACCGAGCCGGCCGACGTAAACGTAGGAAACGGGATTTGGCCGCCATGCGCGCGGCCGGCGCGCGTTAAAGGTGGTTCGATTCACGTCGCTCCCGTCCTCTCGTCCCTGCGCCTTTTCTCCCGGTGTTGCCCGGGTTGTGCTTCGAGAGCCGCTCGCTGCGCCGTCCACCGGCGGTCAGCTCGGCGGGCTGATCCCCGCGACCGTCTGTCGAAGTCGTGAGGCAGCGGCAGCAGCAGCACCGAGATCCTCGTTGGAGACCGGACCCCCGAGCTTCTCGAGCTCGGTGTTGAGGCGGGTGCGGCCGGATTCATCCAGTGTGTGCTGAATCCGATCCCGGATGTAGTCGAGGGCGAAGAAATCACCGTTGACCGCAGCCGCGTCCTCTGCCGCCGCGTCGACGAGCAGCTGGGCTGCCCAGAGATCGAAGCGAGTGCGGTCGACCTCCGGCACGGGACGGTGACGCAGTTGCAGATCGAGGCTCCACTGGCGGACGTCGATCGCCGCCTGCCGGGCCTCCGCCGCGTTACGGGACCCGACCGCGGCGGCGAGCTCCTGCAACGCGGCGCTCAGACGCGACTCGAGCCTGCTCGGAACATCGCCGGCGCGAACGGTGTCCCAGGCTACGGTCATCTTCTCGACCGTGACCTGCGCTGCGTTCCAGTCCTTCGCTCGGGCCGCGTCGAAGACGTCAGCGGCACTCGATTCCAGCGTGACGAGCTCCGCCGGCGTCGGCTCGGAGAGCGCGTCGGTGGGCACGGCGAGGGCAAGGGCCTCGACATCGCCTCCGCCGCCGGTGAAGAACTCGCCGTAGCCGGGGGCGAACGTCTTGTCCTCACTCTTTCCGTCCAGGTGGAGCTCGGAGATCACGAGCCCTCCCTCGATCGGTCCGAGCGGGCCGGCGAGCGTCTGATCCACGGCCTTTACGGTCACCTCCTCGAACACGAAGCCAGGGATGTTCTCGGGTCGATAGACATCACCGACCTTGGGGTCGGCGGGCATGATCATCGCTGCCGGACCGTCCTTGCCGGCGATCCAGGTGCCGTGAGTGTCGACGATCGCACCGTTCTTGAAATTGAAGACGTCTTCGCCGAAGTACCACACGGCTCCCTTGTCGTCCTGGGCGCAGAAGTCGTAGGCGACCTCGTGCAGCCGCCCGCTCAGATAGGCCATGTACTGCGAGACGAGCGCCTCCACGCGCCGGCCCTGCCACTCGATGATCCTGGTCTCGGGCAGGAGCGTCACCTCGGTGCGAAATGGCTCACCGTCCACGCGCCCCAGCAGCAGGACCGACGCCTGCTTGGACACGGGGAAGAGCGGATTGGTGACGTTCGTCGGGTCGGAGAACGTCGGCGAAGCGAGATCGACGCGCTCGCTCTCCCGAGCGAGCCGCGCATCATCGACCGCCGGCTGGGAGATCGTCCTCGATCTCTCGCCGCCGGCTCGGGCGTCTCCGCCGTTGTCGCCGCTGCAACCGCTGACGAGAGCCGCCGCGAGGGCGATGCCGACGAGGGGCCGTGGCGTGACGGAGTCTCGATTCAGATCGTAGCGCCGGGTCTTCTCGGTTGCGCTGCATGCCAGTCTTTCTCGGTTGGAGCCGAATGCGGGTGGCAGCCAAGTGGCTGCCACCCGCGACGCTCGGTCAGTCGTCGTTCGAGCCGTCCCGGTCGCTCGACCCGTCGTCGTCGGCTTCCTGGCCGATCACATCGAAGTTCTCGTCCAGGTTGACCTCGACCTGGCTTCCATTGTCGAGGCGGACCTCGACGCCGTAGGCGGCGCCGTCGTCACCGGCCTCGGTCTCGGTAACGATGCCGCCGCCGGTGTGCTCCAGCGCCGCCGCGGTAGCCCGCTCGAGGGTGGCACCGACGAGGGCCTGCTCGTCGTCGCCGCTGCCCCCACCGGCCGCGACCGCGATTCCGGCCGACAACGCTACGAGAGCGAGGACAACCGCAGCGACGATTCCCAGCTTGCGTGTCATGCACAACCTCCTGTCTAAGACGGTCATTGCGCGCAAGGTACGAGACTCGGATGAGACGAGCATGAGGGCCTAGCCCGACCGGGCTTATCGCCGCGCCCTCGGGTACCATCGACCGCGCGCCGCCGGGCGCACCCGGTCCGCGGGGAAGAGAGCATCCCACCGGCAGACGACGCAGACAGCCGACGGACCTCAGCCCGCGAACGCGGACACGGGCAGACAGGAGGTTCGCCGTGCCCGACCTTCCCGAGCCCATCGCTGGAGCACCTGCGCAAGCAGGCGAAGGCGCGTAGACGCGAACGCGCGATCTCGTCGAGCCAGCCCCAGCACGAGGTCGCGCGCGAATACGGCTTCGCCGGCTGGTCGCAGCTCGTTCAGCACGTTCGGGCCGTTGGGCTGGACGGCATCGGGCGCGCGCTCGTATTCGCCGACGCGCCAGCCCTGCCGCAGCCCCTAGAAGCCAACCCGAAGGCGGCGACCGTGGAGCTTCGCGGACTGGTGCCGCTGATGGTGTTGCTGCGCCGCTCGCGCCAGCCGCGCGCTGCGGTCATCTCACTGCCTACGAGCTGCTGCTGCGCGCTCGACGCCGAAGGACCCACGCCGCTGGACTGCGCCTTGTGGGACTTACAGAACAACCGTGCCGAGGACGGCGACGACCAAGGGGCCGTCGAGCGCTGGTCACCGCCGGCGCCTCGACCCGGTGCTCGCCGCCAACCGAGCTAACGGCTAGGGTCGACGCGCGAGCCGGCCTCGGCCAGGCGTTTATCCGCCCGACGTTCCTTCAGCGTCTTCTGCGCCTTCTTCTTCGCCAGCTTCTTCGGCTTCTCTGAATTCTTCATTCCAGCTCCTCTCGAGTGCGCTGACCCCGCGGACGCCGAGGTTACCCTGCGCGAGCACCCGCGTCCGCCTCCTTGATCGCGAAACGCCGGCCGTCCCTCGTCAACGCGCCGCACCCACATTGGCACAAACCGTTCTCGCCCGCGAAGCGCGCTCGTACCGCCTCGTCCACGAGCCGCCGCATCAACTGGCGGTCCCCGCCGCCCACGCTCGGTAGGTCGCCGTGCAGCCGCGCCCCACGAGGCTGATGAAGCTCGCGTCCTGCTCCCAGCGCACGAAGATCAACCAGCTGGCGGGGTGCTTGTTCGTAACTCACGTTACATAGTGTACCGCCCGGTGGCATGTGGCGCCGCGGCGCCGCGGACTTGGACCGGCGGGTATCGTCCGCGCGGGTGAGCGGCGAGTCGCGGCAAGAGACAGCGGAGATCCAGGCCCTGGCCGAGCGGCCACGGCCGTTCGCCGCTCTGTACGAGCACTGGGAACGCCATCACTGGTCGCCCTTCACCACGGACTTCTCGGTCGATGCCGCCAGCTTCGCTGCGCTCGACGAAACGACACAGAACGGGCTGACCTGGATCTTCGCCCACCGCTTCCAGGCCGAGTACAACGTCGCAGCCCTGCTGGCACCCTTCCTCCTGGCCGCGCCTGACTACGACGTCCAGCTCCTGCTCGCGACACAGGTGGCGGATGAGCACCGGCACATCGAGTCAGTTCTGCGCGTCTACGCAGAGGTCTTCGGTGTCGAGGGCGGGATAGACGCCGTCAAGGCCCTTTCCGACGCACAGCTCGATCCGATAGCCGAGACGCTCTACGACGCCCTCGACGGCGTCGTACGGCAGCTCGAGCGCAGTCGCGACGCAGACAGCTTCTTGCGAGCGATCCTCGCGTACCACGTCATAGCCGAGGGCTCTATCGGGCGCGCCAACCAGGACTTCGTCGCCGCTCAGTTCCGAAGGGTGGGAGAGTTTCCCGGCTTGCTGCATGTGCAGCGGCTCGCCGTCCGAGACGAAGTCCGCCACATCGGGATCGGCGTCTCGTACGCACGGCGGTGCCTGAGTCGCGAAGGTGAAAGGGCCGCCGGGGTCATCCGTGACACGGTCGAAGCGTTCCAGGCGCTCGGCGATGCAGTGCTCGAGAACGTCGCGGCGCCGATGCTGCCCGACATCGTCGCCGCGTACGGTGCGGAGCCGGCGGTCGTCTGGGGCGAGGTGCGGCGCCAGCTCGAGCTGCGACTGCGCTCGATGGGATTCGGAGCCAACGGCCGCTGGAGAGGCTAGACAGCGGAAGCGTCGCGCCTCAGCCTCACAGCTCCTATAGCGCAGCCTTCACCGTGGTTCGTCGCCGTGGAGCTTCTCGCCGCGATGGAGGCGACGGGCGATCTCGAAAGTCTGACGCTGTGAGCGTGTCGTAGTCGCATGCGCGGCGAGGTAGCGAACCGCCGCGAGCAGCGGCAGCGCCGCGTCGGCCGTGCCGGCCAGGAGATCGTGCTGGCGGACGGCTGCCTCGACGCACTGGATGGTGTGGAAGTTGCGGTTCTCGCGGACGAGTGCAGAGCCGAGCGCGGCGAGGAGCATGGCCGGGTCACCGCCGACGCCGAGGAAGGATGCGACGAGCTGCCCGGCTTCGTCGACCTGCTGTTGCCGGTCGAGCAGGCGCGGCAGCTCCTCCAGCAGCGCTGCTGAGTCGGCGTGCGGATCGAGGCTAGGCAGCCGCGTGGCGGGCACGTTGAGGAAGCGGTCGAGATGAACACTGACCGCGGCGTCGAGCACGCCGCGCAGCAGCTCGACTGAAGGCGATCGCCTCAGTCCCTGCTCGACGGCATTCGCGAACGTGAACGTGTGCAGGGCCGTGTCCCAGTCGCCGAACTCGTTGCTGGTCGGGAAGCGGGCGATCCGCGTCGCGGCGGCGAGCGAGACGGCCGAGGCAAGCTCCACCTCACTCGCGCCCTCACGGAGCGCGTCGAGAAGCGCGTCGAGGATCGCGGCTGCCTCACCGTCGAGAATCGCCGCGACGAGCGCGGCACGACCGTCCCAGGCGCCGCGCCGGGCAGCGCCTGCAGCGAGCGCCTGCGCCAGCTCGTCGAAAGCACGCTCGAGCAGGCCGACCAGGTCGACCGGGTTCCGCCAGGCGTTGGCTTCCTCCATCCGCTCGGCGCCGGCTAGCTGGGCGGGCAGCGAGCCGAGCACGGCCTCCGCGCGGTCCCAGCCGGCCAAATCCAACGCCTCGAGTGCCTTGTTGACGAAGTCGAGCGTATGACCGCCGTCGAGGTAGCGGTGGTCGGTGGCTGCGGCGAAGAGCATGTCCGCAAGCGCGCGCGGCGAGGCGCCGGCGCGGACGGCGGAGACCAGGGCG
>JACCTQ010000080.1 GCA_013812265.1 Actinomycetota bacterium | reverse complement strand
CCCGAACGAGCAGCACGGCAACCGTCACGGCCGCCAGAAAGGCCGCTGGTGCCCCGTAGCGAGTGAACTCAGCCCGCCAGCCGCGGATCGGCACGCCTCACCAGCCCGAGACGGTCCAGACGTCACGCTTCAGCCTGGCCGCCTGCGCACCTGCGGCCGTCCGCCAGTCGCCGCCTTCCACACGGAAGGCGTAGATCACCGACCGGGACACAGTGACGAGCGCGCTGGCAGGGCCGCTCGTGAAGGCCCTCGCCACGTCGGCCGGCGTCGCGCCCTGCGCGCCCACGCCGGGAAGGAGGAGTACCGCCCGACGAAGAATCCGCCGCGCTTCTCCAATGGCGCGAGGATGAGTCGCGCCCACTACGGCGCCGACGCTGGAGAGCCCGCGCTCTCCCACCAGGTCCTCGCCCCATTCGGCGACGAGACGGGCGACGTGGTGCCAGAGCGGCCGTCCGTCCGAGAGGATCAGGTCCTGGACGTCCTCGCCGGCATTCGAGGTCTTGACCAGGCAGAAGATGCCGGCGCCCTCACGGCGACACGCGAGCAAGAGCGGCCGCAGCGACTCACGACCAAGGTACGTGTTCACCGTCAACGCGTCGGCCACCGGCTCCCCGTTTCCATGCAGTGAGCGCTCGAGATACGCCGCGGCGTACGCGCGGGCGGTAGATCCGATGTCGCCTCGCTTGCCGTCCGCGATCACCAGCAGGTCGGCCGAGCGCGCGTAGGCGCACACCCCCTCGAACGCACGGATGCCGTCGGCCCCCAGTGCCTCGAAGAACGCGATCTGTGGCTTCACGGCGACGACGTAAGGAGCCGTCGCGTCGATCAAGCCACGGCAGAACCGTTCGCAGGCGGCGGCCGCCTGCTCGCGGCCGAGACGCGCGTCGCCGCGAAGCTCGACGGGGAGCAAGTCGGAGCGTGGGTCGAGCCCGACCACGAGTTGGCTGCGCTTACGCTCGACGGCCTCGGCAAGCCGGTCGGCGAAGAGCGTCGTGGCAACCGCGGATACTGCTTCCATCCGCCTTCAGACTACGCGCTCGACCGGAGAACGCTCAGCGGAAAGGGGGCCGCCGGAGCGACCCACTTTCCAGATTCGGGAGAAGACTCGCCGGCGCCGCGGCGCCTAGGGCCTAGCTCGACCCGCGAACGGACTTCTTGAGCGTGCTGCCGGCCGAGAACCGCGGCACGGTAGCCGCCGGGATGGTGACCTTCTGGCCGGGGTTGCGCGGGTTCACGCCTTGCCGCTCTGCGCGGCGCGTGGTCGAGAACTTCCCAAACCCCGTAAAGGTCACCGCGTCTCCCTGCTTGAGGGCGTCGGTGATCGAATCGAGCACGGCGTCGACAGCCTTGCCGGCGTCGCGCTTCGAAAGACCGCTCTTCTCCGCTACGCGATCGACGAATTCCTGCTTGGTCACGAGCATCTCCTCCCTAGACGACTTGCATGGGGCCCGAGGACCCTAACAGCATGAGACTTTCGGCTCAACCATGCGCCTTTGCGGCGCTTTTGTGCAGCTGGGTGAACTCGGACGCCCGAAATAGGGGGTGCAGGCGCACCGCGTGGCGCGCGAGCGCGTCGACGCCACCCTCCTCACGATCGACCACGCACACTGCGTTTCGGCATTCGAGACCTACCTCGCGGAGCGCTTCGACCGTGGACACGGCCGCGCCGCCCGACGTGACCACGTCCTCGACCAGACAGACCAGCTCGCCGGACTCGAAGAGGCCCTCGATCCGCTTGGCGGTGCCGTAGCGCTTGGCCTCCTTGCGCACGATCAGGAACGGCAACCGCGAGGAGATCGATGCGGCAGCGGCGAGCGGCACCGCGCCGAGCTCCGGGGAGGCCAGGCGGACGGCGGACGGCTCGAGCTCGCACACTGCGTGCGCGATCCGGGCGCCGAGAGCCTCGAGCAGATCCGGGCGGGTCTCGAAGCGGAACTTGTCCAGGTAGTACCTGGAGCGCCGCCCGGAGCGCAGGACGAAATCGCCCTCGAGGTACGCCGCGTCGCACATCGCCTCCAGCAGCTCGTCGCCGCTCACGCGCGCGGAACCGCCTCGAGCAGGGCGCGGGCGGCCGGCAGCAGCCTTCGGGCTTCGGGCGACTCCGCTTCGAGCCTGACCATGGAGCCGTCGGTGAAATAGAGGTCGACGTGCTCCCGTCGGCGCGAGCGACGCCTACGCCACAAGAGGAGCCCCGTCGCCAGGGAGCCGGCCAGGCCCAACCACCTACGCATCGGCGTCTTCGTCCAGCGTCCGCAGGCAGCTCTTCATGTCGTAGAGAACGAGGCCGACCGTGGGATCGGCCGTGGCCGCGGCCACCAGCGCTCGCTTGCCGGCGCGGACGACGAAGACGCTTCCGCCGGCGAGAGCGGCCTGCAGGTGCGTCACCGGATGCTCGCCGAGTCGCGGACGGATCTCGTCGGCAGTCGAGAGCAACTCCGCCGCCGCGCGAGCGATCTGCGAGGAACGGAGATCGTCGGCGAGCGTCGAGGCCACGACGCTGCCCGACTCGTCCAGCAGCACGGCCACCTCGAGCTCGGGTGAGATCTCCGTGAGATCGGCGAGGGCGCCGGCCGGGTCCACGCCTGGAACGCTAACAACCTCGCCATACTTGCGGGCCGTGAGCCAGACGCTGTTTCGCCCGCTCCGGGAAACGCTCGGCAAGTTCTTCGCCGATCGCGGCACGCACCTCGCGGCAATGATCGCCTACTTCGCACTTCTGTCGCTGGTTCCCCTCGTGTTCCTTGCGCTGTCCCTCATCGGCCTGACCGGCCGCCCCGACGAGACGACGTACGCCGTCACGGAGCTCGAGAAGATCTTTCCGGGCAGCTCCGTCACGGACATCATCGACGTGGTCGAGTCGATTCAGCGGAATGCCGCCACGCTCGGGATCCTGGGCGCGATCTTCCTCGCCTGGACGTCGCTGTCGCTCGTCAGCGTGCTCGAGTCGGCCTTCAACATCGTGTACGGCCGCCCCAACCGCTCGTTCCTGCGCGGGAAGGCGCTCGCGGTCGCGACCACTCTCGGATCGCTCCTGGCCCTGTTCGTAGCGCTCCTCGTAGGCTCGGTCGGCTACGACGTGCTGAAGCGCTTCGCGCCGGGCTTCATCGCCAACGACTACGTGGCTTACACCCTGTCCGTCGTCCTCTCCACCGTGGGCGTCTTCGTCTTTCTCGTCTCGGTTTACTACCTGCTTCCGAACGAGAAGGTGTCGTTCCACGAGGTGCTTCCCGGAGCAGTCACCGCCGCCATTGCCCTCGAGGCGAGCTTCCAGGTGCTCCCGATCTATCTGAGGCTCTCGGACGACGTCATCGCGCTGCAGGCCTTCGGTGGTCCGGCGCTGCTCCTCGTCTGGCTCTACGTGATGGCGAACGTGATCGTGTTCGGCGCAGAGGTGAACTGGTGGCGGGCGCGAGGGCGGCACGAGGTGGTCATTGACGAGGTGCCGGGGTTGGCTTGACGATTGATCGCGCTTCGCGCGATCAATCCTCTAGCGCTTGGCGAAGGAGGGCGGCTGCTGCTCTCGCTCGGTGCGAGTTGCTGGTCTTCCATTCGTTTCCCAGCTCGGCGACCGTTCGCTCCTCGCCTTCCGGAATGAGGATCGGGTCGTAGCCGAACCCCTCCGAGCCGCGCGGCGCTTCCGCGATCCGGCCCGCAAGCGTCCCCGATCCGCGTAGCTCCCGGCCGTCGGGGGACACGCACACGAGCTCGCAGACGTAGCGGGCACCGCGGTGGCGTTCCTCGACAACGCGAAGCTCGGAAAGCAGCTTCTCGACGTGGTCTTCTCCCGGTGCCGCCCACCGATTCGAGCGAACGCCAGGGCCGCCGTCGAGTGCGTCGACCTCCAAACCGGAGTCCTCGCCCAGCACCCGGATACCAGGCCCGGTCACGCCGCGCCCGAAGTGGGCCTTGGCACGCGCGTTCTCGTAGAACGTCTCGCCTTCCTCGGACGGATAGCCGTCGGCGTCCAGAAGCTCGATCTCCCAACGCGGAAGCGCGGCGCGTAGCTCGGTGAGCTTGTGCTCGTTGCGTGACGCGAGCCGGGCCTTGATCGGCTCAGCAGAGCTCGTCTCAGAATCACGCTTCGTCGTCGGCCTGCTAGGCACGAACGACGTCGAGAGCCGCGCGCTGTGCCGCGCCGATCTCCTCTATGCCGCCCGCCGCCAGGTCGAGGAGCTGGTCGAGCAGATCGCGCGAGAACGGCTCGCGCTCCGCGGTGGCCTGCACCTCGACGACGCCGCCGCTCCCCGTCATGACCACGTTCACGTCCGCGTCGGCCGCCGAATCCTCCGTGTAGTCGAGATCGAGCAGCGGCTCGCCGGAGACGATCCCGACCGACACGGCGGCCACCGAGTCGGTCAGCGTTCGCGACAGCCCGAAGCGGTCGAGCGCCCGCCATGCCGCGACGTAGGCACCCGATATGGCCGCGGAGCGGGTTCCGCCGTCGGCCTGAAGGACGTCGCAGTCGAGCCAGATGGTGCGCTCGCCGAGCGCCTCCATGTCGGCGACCGAGCGCAGAGCACGACCGATCAGGCGCTGGATCTCGACCGTCCTCCCCTTCTGGCGCCCCTCGCTCGCCTCCCGGGAGGTACGAGAGCCGGTCGAGGCCGGCAGGAGCGAGTACTCGGCCGTCAACCAGCCGCGGCCCCGTCCGGACATCCACCGGGGCACGCTCTCCTGAAGAGAGGCCGTACAGAGGACACGCGTCTTTCCGCAGGAGATCAGCGCCGAGCCGTGCGGCTGCTCCAGGTAGTCCGGCTCGATCACGAGCGGCCGCAACGCATCGGGCCGGCGTCCGTCAGCACGCGTCATGCCGCGGCCCGCTCCAGCTCGGTCAGCCCGACGTGCTCGACGGAGGACAGCGGGAGCTGCAGGAAACGCTCACCGAGCGCACGGAACACGTCGGGGTCTCCGGTCGTCAAGAACCGATATGAGCCCTCGCGTCCCTTCTCGTTCTCGAACCCCTTGCGCGCGAGCGTCTGGGCGACCTCGCGGGCCGTCTCCTCCGCCGAGAACACGAGTGTCACGTCGCGCCCGAACACCCGCTGGAAGATCGGACGGATCAGGGGGTAGTGGGTACAGCCCAGGATCACCGTGTCAACGCCTGCCTCCTTGAGCGGGGCCGCGTACTCACGAACCGCGTCCACGGTCGCGGCGCCGAAGGGTACGTCGCTCTCGATCAGGGGCACCAGGCGGGGGCACGCGATGGAGAAGAAGCGCACGCCTGCGTCGAGCGCGTGGACGAGCTCCGCATACCGGCCGCTCGCCACCGTCGCCTCGGTGGCGAGGAGCCCCACGCGGCGATTTCGTGTCGCCTGCACGGCGGCGTGTGCCTCCGGTGTGATGACGCCCACGACCGGAATCTCGAGCTCTTCCTGGAGCTGCGGCAGAGCGGCCGAGGTTGCCGAGTTGCACGCCGCGACGATCAGCTTCACGTCCTGCTCGGCAAGGTACGCGGCGATCTCCCGCGAGAAGCGCACGAGCTCGGGGAGCGGGCGCGGGCCATAGGGGAGGCGAGCGCCGTCGCCGAGATAGACGAAATCCTCGTGTGGCAGCGTCACGAGGCACTCGTGCAGGACGGTCAAACCGCCCATCCCCGAGTCGAACACCCCGATCGGCCGCGCGTCCATCGCCGGCTGATTCTAGAAGCAAGCGTTACGATTGCCCGCACGCGGGGAAACGAACCGGCGGATACCGGGGGAAGGAAGGGGCATGGAGATAACGAGTCGCCTAGGGTTGGGTGCAGCGCTCGGACTGGCAGTGGGCACGTTCGCCGCCTCGGCATCGGCTGCGTACACGCCGAAGCTGATCGTCCAGGCGCAGGGGCAGCAGACGACGATCAACGTTTCACAGGACGCGACGGACGATTCCACCGCCCGCATCGTGATCTACGCGCCCCGGGACGTCAGCGCGACCCTCAACCAGCCTCCGCGCACCCAGATCGGGAGCGTCCGCGGCCTGATCAACATTCTCGACCTGGCGCCTCCGGCGGGGGTCAACCAGGAGTTCACGGGCGGAATCACCACCGTCGCTCCGTCCGAGGCGCCTCCGACCGTCGCCCTTTGCGCACCGGGAGCACACGACGCCATCTGGGTGGTCTCGCCGACTGCTGCGGGGGCATCGCTGGAGGCCATTCCGATGGTCGTCGACCGGATCACGACCGGGCCGGAAGCCGCGTTTGCCTCAGCGAAGATCACTGTTTGCTTCCGGCCGCCGGATATCCCGCAGGGCACCCCCGGTCGCTCACCCAGCGGTGCTCGTCTCCTCCAGGCGTCATTCACGCTGCTGGGCGTCTTCACGTCCCCCACGGGCGGCTCGTCGCTCGCGTGGAACGCGCTCTTCACGCCGTACACGCCGCGCGTGGGTCAGGTCAACGG
>JACCTQ010000077.1 GCA_013812265.1 Actinomycetota bacterium | reverse complement strand
CGCTCGATGTAGTCGCGATCGAACGGCTCGTAGCCGCGTACCGGCTCCTCGCCGACCCAGGCCGGCTGAGGCTCGTGGGTGCGCTGCTCGAAGATCGCGAGCTTCCGGTCCGAGAACTCGCCCGCCTGGCGTCTCTCTCCGAGACGGCAGCCAGTCAGCAGCTGCGCGTGCTGCGCGAGGCCGGTGTTGTGCGCCGGCGCCGCGCGGGCCGGCAGGCGCTGTACCGCCTCAGCGGCGGCGACGCTCGAGCCCTCGCGCGCAACGGCATAGCTCGCGCGACGCGGCGCTCCACATACTCAAGACGGAAGGACGCCCAGGTGACCTACATCATCGCGGAGCCCTGCGTCGACGTGAAAGACAGGTCCTGCGTCGACGTCTGTCCGGTCGACTGCATCCACGAGGCCGACCGCATACTCGTTATCGATCCCGAGGAGTGCATCGACTGCGGCGCCTGCGAGCCGGAGTGCCCAGTTGAGGCGATCTATCCCGAAGACACGCTGCCTGAGAAGTGGGAGCCGTTCGTCAAGATCAACTATGCCTACGGCGAGGGCCTGGACACGGTCAACGAGCTGGTCCAAGAGCTTGTCGAGCAGAGCCCGCCGCCACCGATTCCTGGCTACCGGGAAACGTAGCCCCGGCGCTCATGCAGCAGAGAGACAAGATGCGAGACGGCGAAGACTTCCCACAAATAGTCGTCGAACGGCCGGGCGCGGCGCGCAAGAGCGCGACGGCAACGCCTGGCACCTGCGACGGCTGCGGCTGCGATCTCTCCAGGTACCGGGCAGCGGGCGAGACGAACTGCTGGGCGTGTCTGAACCACAAGCCCGCGCCGCTTCTTCCGGCGGAACGCGAGCACCGCGTCGCGGCCTTCCTCTCGGGCCGGTCGGTTCCGCACAGAGTCGATCACGACTTCGTCTGTCGCGAGTGCGGCGGTCTCAAGAGCGAGGGTGCGAGGAGGTGCGCGCGCTGCCGCTACAAGGCTCCGCACCCGAAGAAGGCAGCGAACCAGTCGCTCAAGGGCGGCCCGTGTCCCGTTTGCGGAGGGAAGAAGACCCCGAAGGCTCGCCTCTGCAGGCTGTGCTCGTTCGCCGACCAGCGCCTGCTCTTCGCGCGCAACCCCGCGGTCACCTGCCCCGACTGCGGTGAGCCGAAGGTGCGCAAGGCGAAGCGCTGCCGGCGGTGCCGCAATCGACTCGACTACGGGACGATCTACGTCAACGGGCGTCCGCTCGAGCTCACCTGTCCCGACTGTGGCGGCCCGAAGAAGCTGAAGCGAGCGAGCCGGTGCCGGGCGTGCGCAAAGCGCTATCGCTGGAGAAAGGGCTGTGCGAGCGAGACGCTGGGCCGATAAAGGGTCGACCGCGGGCCGCGCGTGGAAGAGATGCCTGAGATGCCTGAGCCCCAACCGAGGCCCTCGTGACTGTGCCCAACGACGAGATCCCCAAGGACGAGAGACTGCTCGAGTGGCGCCTCGAGCGGTTCGCCGAGCTCGGCTTCTCAGCCGCCGAGTCTTCTGAGCTCGCCGAGTCGGAAGCGGACTGCCACCTCGCGGCCGCGCTCGTGTCGGCGGGCTGTCCGCTCCAGCTGCTGCGCCAGATCGTCCTCTAAGGAGGGATTGGCGATTCGATTGGCGAAACGTGTCATTCGCGTTTGCCGCCGTACAAGCCAATACCGGCTCGTCTACGACGCGCTCAGCCCGAAGGATCAGGAGAAGTGGCGCATAGAATGGAAGCTAGGCGCCGCGCGGAAGACCTCACCGGGAGGTGATGGTCAGGTCTCGGTGGCTAGTCAGTATCTCCGCCGTCTGTCGCGTGTTTTGTAGATCTGGCGTCCGCAATGTGGGCACGCCGTAGGCGGCGGAAAGAAGCCGAGCCGCTTCCGGCAGTGCGGGCACTTCATCTTCCGCGTGAGGATTTGCCGGAGCGCCCGCGCAGCCATCAAGTCACCGCGGCTGAGGTTGTTGAATGTTCACGGTCCGAGGCGGGCTTGCGCATCAACGGAGCTGCGGATCGCGCCGTACGCGACCACTGCTTCGAGATCGTACCGGCGACGGCGCCCGGGAAAGTAGCGAGCACAGAAGGCATGCCAGTCGAGCTCGACAGGAGGCTCCCCATTCGCCGACGTCAGATCGGGCGCGAGTCCGAGAGATAGCGTCCGCCGCCGGCGTCCCCCCTCCGGCGGTGGCCGTCGCGAAGCGGATCGTCCCCGCGGCCGTCCTCCACCCTCGCGAACTGCGCTCACGGAGAGGTCTAGAATCCGCGGGCCATGCCAGGGCGCAGGAGAGGAAGGTGAGGCGGAGGTGGCAGAGGTTCTCTGTGTCCTGTACGAGGATCCTGTTGACGGGTATCCAAGCTCGTACGCTCGAGACGCGATTCCCAGGATCGAGCGCTACTACGACGGTCAGACGACGCCGACCCCCGAGCGGATCGACTTTGAGCCGGGTGAGCTTCTAGGCAGCGTTTCCGGGGAGCTCGGGCTGCGGCGGTTCCTCGAGGAGCGCGGCCACGCGTTTATTGTCACGTCGGACAAGGACGGGCCGGACTCGGTCTTCGAGCGAGAGCTCCCGGACGCTGAGATCGTCATCTCCCAGCCGTTCTGGCCTGCCTACCTGACGGCTGAGAGGATCGCGAAGGCGCCGGGGCTGAAGCTGGCTGTCACGGCGGGGATCGGCTCGGACCACGTTGATCTGGAAGCG